>DAISKM010000079.1:0-10444 GCA_036820945.1 Pseudolabrys sp. | reverse complement strand
ATTCAAAAAGATCCAAAATTGAGGACAATCGTGCGCCAAAACGGTCGCACATTGTTCGGCGATAACTGCGCGGCCTGCCATGGTTTCGATGCAAAGGGCGGCAGAGGGTTTCCAAACCTCACAACGACTTCCTGGATGTGGGGTGGCGATCCGGAGACCATCGCCGAAACCATTCGCGTCGGCATTAATTCGGCCCACCCGAACACCCGCACAGGGCAAATGCTCGCCTTTGGTCGTGACCGGATATTACAGGCCGCCGACGTGGACAACGTAGTCGACTACGTCCAATCCCTGTCCGACCCGGATTTATCGAAGCAGATTCCACCGGCGAAGCTCGAAGCGGGCAAGGCGACCTTCACCGCCACCTGCGCCGTTTGTCATGGCGACGACGGCAAGGGGAAAGTTGAATTCGGCGCGCCGAACCTGACGGACAAGGTCTGGATTTACGGCGGTGACGCCCAGTCGATCTTAACGAGCGTGCGGAACGGTCGACAGGGGCACATGCCGACATGGGAAAACCGACTCAGCCCCGTCGATCGCAAGATTCTGGCGCTCTATATCTTTGACCTGAGGTCGCCTGGCCCATGAGCCGTGTACTGACCATGTGCATGCCAAAACGGAAAGGCGCGATCTGTCTGCTGGTTGGCTTGACCCTGCTCCTCCTCGTCGTGGCCAACGGCCATCTCGTTTACGTCGCAATGACATCCCAGCCGGACTGCGTCGCACACATCCGGCACGGGGAAGGCAACGGAGCGCACGAGCGGTTCAGCGCGGCGAGGTCATCATGCACGCCCGGATAAGTGACGCCATAGTGGAAGCGCAGCGAGGCCGACCATGACGAAGATCCCAGCCGTGGTTGCCCGCGCGCCGCGGGAAGATAAATGGAGCCGTCATCTGGCTCCATCCGCCGCTTTCTCATGGCTCGCCGCAGGTTGGCGTGACCTGATTACGCAACCGCTCGCCAGTCTCGGCTACGGCGCGCTCGTTTTCCTGATCTCGGTCGCCATCGTCTTCGGTCTTTTTTGGTTTGGCTGGGACTATATTCTGTTCCCGGCTTTCGCCGGGTTCATGGTGGTAGGCCCAATCCTTGCCGTTGGTCTCTATGAGAAAAGCCGTCGCATCGCGGCCGGTGAACCGGTCGGACTGTCACACATGATTTTTGTAAAGGCGAAATCGGGTGGACAGATTCTGTTCACGGGGGTCCTGCTCTGTCTGCTGATGTTGGTGTGGATGCGCGCTGCGGTCATAATCTATGCGCTGTTCTTCGGACTGCTGCCATTTCCGGGTCTCAGTCAAATTGTCCCAATGCTGTTCACCACGCCCACTGGATGGGCAATGCTCCTAGTCGGCAGCGCGATCGGAGGGTTGTTCGCCGCTTTCTCTTTCGCCATTAGCGCGTTCTCGATCCCTATGCTGCTCAATGAACGAGTCGATGCACTCACAGCGATGGGAACAAGTACGGCGCTGGTCTGGAACAACCTCCCAGTCATGCTGACCTGGGGCGCGATCGTGCTGGGCCTCTTTTTGGTCAGCCTAGCGACAGGCCTTGTGGGTCTGATTATCGTGTTCCCGCTACTCGGCCATGGCACTTGGCATGCATACCGCGCGATAAGGACGTAGCCGTCGCAAACGCAAGAGTGGTTCGATGACATGCTGTGCGCCCAGCGTCGAATTCGCTGATGCGAGATTCGATCGGCATCGTGCAAGAAACGACGAAATGCTTCTTGCGAGCCACGACGTGGGCGAAGGCTTGCGTCAGACTGACCTCTCCGTTCCGACGATCCATTGCGGTGGTTGCATCCAGAAGATCGAAAGCACGCTCGACGCTTTGCCGGGGGTGGAGCAGGCGCGGGTCAATCTTTCGACCAAACGGGTCACGATCCGCTGGCGTGCTGACGGCGCGCCACCGCCACTGATCGAGTCACTAAGCCGGATGGGGTACGAGGCACACCTCTATGATGCCGTCGCCGACTCAAAGGACGACACCGTAGCGAAGCTGGTCCGCGCACTTGCTGTCGCGGGCTTCGCGGCAAGCAATATCATGTTGCTGTCGGTTTCGATCTGGTCGGGCGCAGAGCCGGCAACCCGCGACTTATTCCACTGGATTTCGGCGGTGATCGCCGTTCCCGCCGTCGTTTATTGCGGACGCATTTTCTTCGGCTCCGCCTGGCAAAGCCTCCGCCATGGCCAGACCAATATGGACGTTCCGATTTCGATCGGTGTCCTGCTCGCCTTCGGTCTAAGCCTATACGAAACGTTCAACCGCGGGCCACATGCCTACTTCGATGCATCGATCACCCTGCTGTTCTTCCTGCTGATCGGACGCACGCTCGACCACATGATGCGGGAAAGGGCACGAGTCGCCGTAAAAGGCCTTGCTCGTCTCGCTCCGCGTGGCGCACTCATCCTGCAGCCTGACGGAGCTCAGATCTATCTTCCATTAAGCGAGATCCGGCCGGGCATGACCATCCTGCTGACGGCCGGTGATCGTGTTCCAGTAGATTGCCGAATCTTGAAGGGGCAGTCGGACATTGATTGCTCGCTCGTCTCAGGCGAAAGCATCCCGCAGACGGCAGGTGCGGGCTCCCTGCTTCAGGCCGGCACACTTAGTTTGACCGGCCCGCTCACGATCGTCGCGACGGCTGCTGCCAAGGACTCGTTCCTGGCCGAGATGATCCAGATGATGGAGGCGGCGGAATCCGGACGCTCGACGTACCGGCGTATCGCCGACCGAGCAGCCCGGCTTTATGCCCCCGTGGTCCACGTGGCAGCCGTGGTGACATTTATCGGTTGGGTGGCTGCGACGGGAGACGTTCACCGGGCGCTTACTATCGCCATCGCGGTCCTGATCATCACGTGTCCCTGCGCGCTTGGCCTCGCCGTTCCGATGGTGCAGGTCGTTGCCGCGCGGCGTCTGTTCGAACAGGGCATCATGCTTAAGGACGGCGGTGCGCTCGAACGCCTCGCCGAAGTCGAAACCGTCGTCTTTGACAAGACCGGCACCCTCACGCTTGGCGAGCCACGGCTAGTCGACGCCAGTACGATCGCTCCCGACGCGTTTGAGTTGGCCGTCGTGATCGCATCGCACTCCCAGCATCCGTATTCCCGGGCGTTGGTTGCTGCACACCAAGGGCCCGTTCGCTCGCCTACCTCAATGACCGGCGTGTCCGAATATCCTGGCTCGGGACTAGAAGCCCGCATCGGCCCGACCGTGCATCGGCTCGGCCGACCCGAATGGGCGCTTGCGGGCGGGGAAGCGTCTCACTCTGTGTCGGAGATGGGAACTATCGTCTTGTCGAAGAACGGCCAATATCTGGCGACGTTCCAGTTCGTGGATCGGCTTCGTTCCGGCGTTCACGAGGCCGTCGCGGCACTCGCTAAGGATGGGCTTGCAGTCGAGGTCTTGTCTGGCGATCGCGAAGAGGCGGTGCGACGACTCGCGTCAGCGCTTGGCGTCCCTCACTATTCCCCCGTGTCTCCTGCCGACAAGGCCACTCACATCGCATCGATGGAAGCATCTGGACGAAAGGTGCTGATGGTTGGCGACGGCCTCAATGACGCGCCGGCACTCGTTGCCGCTCACGCCTCGATGGCACCGGCGTCGGCTGCCGATGTCGGGCGAAACGCCGCCGATCTGGTGTTCTTGAGCGAGAGCCTTCTATCAGTGCCGCAGGCGGTCACGGTGGCCCGAAACGCGAGACGGCTGGTACGAGAAAATCTGATCATCGCCGTCGGTTACAATGCGATTGCAATGCCAGTTGCCATCCTGGGATATGTGACGCCGCTGATCGCCGCAGTGGCCATGTCTCTGTCGTCATTGATCGTTGTTGCCAATGCACTACGCCTTGGTGACTCTCGTCGAAGAAACCAACACAAAGGCGATTCGCCGAAACGCAGTCTTCCCTCGTCACGATTTGCGCTTGAGGGCAGGAAATGACGGACTTTTTCTACCTCATCCCTATTGCGCTGGCCCTGGGCGCGGTCGGACTTGCCGCCTTTTTGTGGTCGTTAAAGAGCGGCCAGTACGAAGATCTGGACGGCGCAGCGGCGCGGATCTTGTCTAATGAGGACGACAATCCAATTGTGAAGGTGCGCCAGCCAAATCCCGCGCCTGAGAAAGGCGAGGGATTTGGTAAAGAACTGAAGCAATGACACAAATCAGGCGTTCATCGAAAACGGACGATTCGAGTGCAGTTGGGGCCGATGGGTAACCCGGTTAACCGCTCGTTAGTAAATTCGGTGATGGTTACCCCATCCACCTGGATGGCTGTCATGCATACAGGAAAACGAATTTTGATCGTCGACGACTCTACGACGATGACGGCTATCATCTTTCGGATTTTAAAGGACGCAAAGTACACCGACATCGACTGCCTCCACGACGGCGGCAGTGCACTCGCAGCACTACGTCAGAAAGAATACGATCTTGTCATCACTGATTGGCAAATGCACCCAATCACAGGGATAGAGCTGACAAAGCTCATCAGAGCAGATGCGCGGCTTTCGAAGGTTCGAATAATCCTCATCACCGGATTACACGGCAAGGATGATGAGGCGTGGCTCGGCGGGGCTGACGGCTATGTTACAAAACCCTTTGAGCCGATAGACCTCATCGAAAAGGTGGAAGACGTTCTTTCTCCGGCCGCCCTCCTGGCCTGACTAGACGGATCGGCTGTCTCCTACCGGGAAAATTTCGCGCTTTGAGGGCCGTGAGACTAAAGGGCCAAAAAGCAAACATTCGATTTAAATTCTATCACGCTAAGTGAGAACATTTTAATCGCAGGGAGCCACGATGCGAAAATGGTTGCCACTGTGGTCGACTGCACTCGTACTTGGAGATATGAACCATGACGCCGCTAGTTGACAAAATCGATCTCTCCGGTCTGGCCGGAATTATTGCCATCGGGGTCTTGCTCTTGATTTGCGGGCCTTTGCCATAACATTGCGCTCTCCGTTGCGGGCTGATGGAAACCATGGTCAATTTTTTTCACGTCAACGGGTACATTGCATTGGGCGCAATTCTCGCTTTCATTGTTATTGCGCACGTTCTTATCCGATCCTGGAGAAGGCACAAGCTTTCTAACGAAAGGCAGCGCGCGGTTGCGCGGTTGAGGAGCCTCGAGCGGAAACAACCACCCGAAGCAGCGAGGCCGGAATTGACCCCGCTACATGAAATCGAGATCGATAGGGCTGACAATTCTTGTTTGTGGTCGGATCCGGAACAAGCAACGAATCAGAAATTGCTGCTGCATGATCCAACCGGCGGTCAGGCTGCTGATCTCGATGTTTCACCAGAACCAAAATCAAAAAATACACAACGTTTGCCTCTGTTGGTCGGAACCAAGGTCCAGGCAGCTCGCAATTTCGGATCAATCAAGGAAGGGACGCCAGGCATAATCACAGATGTGGCCGACCTTTCGGTTTTTTGGTGGTCTCGACCGACATACGTGTGCACATTTGCCGAGAACAAGAGGGCTCACGCGCGCCCCAGACAGATTGCGGCGTATGAGCACGGATATAGCATTGAAGAATTGGAGCAACCCGATTTTGCATCAAACCTGTCAAGGCAGATGACGTTACGGGCGCAACAATTGTTTCGCGGACAATCCTCGAGCCCGCGCCGTAATACAATAGCGCATACTGCCTGATGCGGGCGAAAACGGACATTCTGGGTTGACTTGCAGTCACCCAGTGGCAATCGAGCCTTCGTCTTTTGTCACCGCAATCCGTCGAAGGAGTTCATGTGCGAACTGCGAAAGCGAATCGTCGCGCGCTCCCATGACCACGATGCGATCACCAGGGCGGGCTAACCTGATCAGCATGTCGCCACAGGCGTCGCGGTCCGGAAAAGCAAAGGCCTTTCGGCCGCACCGCTGGATTTCGAAAACAATATCTTCGCTGCCGACGCTGCGGTCGACCGTACCCCCGAAGTAAACAGGCTCGGGCATGACCAGAACATCCTCATCGCGAAGCCTCTTTGCAAAGCAGTCCACCAAGGCATGCCTCATCAGACGAATCGGGCCGTAGCCATGGGGCTGAAACATCAGCAGCAAGCGGCCGGGGAACGCGTGCAAGGTTTCGAGCGTGGCCGATATTTTGTCGGGGTTATGAGCAAAATCGTCGAACACTGTTATTTCACTTGCGGTGCCCACGACCTCGAGCCGCCGACGGATGCCGCTGAACTCGCTCAGATGGGTTGCGGCCGCTCGTAGAGGCACGCCGCACACCCTTGCGGCACTGAGAGCGGCGAGTGCGTTGGCTGCATTGTGTAGCCCTGGAACTTTCAGGTCCACATCGACGACCTCATCGGTCCCACGCGCCTTCACCTGGAACCGGATTCCAGCCCGCAACTGAACCGGCGCAGACGCAAAGAGGTCCGCTTGCGCAGAATTCAGACTGTAGGTGATCGCTTGCGCCGGTTTCAAATCGGCCAACAGCGCCGCCGTTTCTGCGTTATCGAGATTCAGCACCACCGTCTGCGCCTTGGTAATGAAGTCGCGGAAAATGGCGCGCAGCTCGTCCAGCGATTTATGGTCCAGCGAGATGTTGTTCACGACCGCGACGCGGGGCCTGAAAAACGCAATCGAGCCGTCGCTCTCGTCCAGCTCACTGACAAAAACCTTGCCGTCGCCGATCCTGGCGCTGGCAAAAGGTGAGCCCGAATCAATGAAGTTCTTCATATCCGCGCCGTTCATAATCGTTGGATTTTCTCCGGCGCGGTGCAGAATCCAGCCGATCATTCCGACTGTAGTGGACTTGCCGCTCGTGCCGCCGATACCAACTCCCATGGCGGCTGAGTTGAAGAGTTCGGCGAGAAGTCGCGCGCGCGTGATGACGGCGGCACCGATACGGCGCGCGGCCTGCACGTCGGCGACCGTCTCCTCCACAGCAGTGGAGGTCACCAAGATCTGACTGGCCCGCGTAACGCCGCTGCCGTTCTGGGGATGAAGAAGCACGCCACGTCCGCGCAAAAAATCGAATCTCTTGATATTGCGCCCCTGGTCGAACGCCCGGTCAGAACCCTCAACCAGTCCACCCTTGGATTGAATGATCAAAGCGAGCGGAGTCATGCCACTACCGCCGACGCCGCAGAAAAAGTAATCTCCAACTTGGGACATTGGCGAAATCTAGAAGGGTTGCCGTTGAGGCGCAACGCGGGCTTGGGCGGTTGCATGAGCAAAGAGAGGTGCAGGATCGGCGTCGTCGCGCCTGGTTCGCGCATGGCTCCGGAAGTTGCCGAGAGAGTGCCGGCGTTGGCCAGATCGCTGTACCCTGACAGGACGCCCGAGATCTTTTTCCATCCGCAGTGCTTCGCCGCGCACGGACATTTCGCCGGCGATGACGAAACGCGCGCACAGGCTTTTCTCGACGTCGCCAACGACGAGAGCTACGACGCGGTATGGTTCGCGCGTGGCGGTTACGGCTCCTGCCGCGTGGCGGAAGGGGTCATGTGCAGGTTGACGGAGCCGTCCAGACGAAAAGCCTACATCGGGTACAGTGATGCCGGTGTACTGCTCGCTGCCTTGTACCGGGGTGGGTTCGAGGCCGTGGCGCATGGTCCCGTGGCGCAGGACATTCTCAGGGACGGGGGAGACGCAGCGGTCGGGCGAGCGCTCGCCTGGATGGTCGATCGCTCGCCAGATGCGTTGGAGCCCACGGTAAGCCGCGCGAAGCTGACGGCAGCATTTAATATGACGGTCCTCAGCCAATTGCTTGGCACGCCGTTGCAACCCGATCTCGACAGTCATGTGCTCATGCTGGAAGAGGTGGGGGAGGCAATGTACCGGATTGATAGGTCGCTGTTTCACATTACCAGCAATGCCAAAATCAGACGGGTGTCGGGCGTCATGCTCGGCCGTTGCAGCGGCATTACCCCCAACGAACCCGATTTTGGAATGAACGAAGAGGAGATTGCTCGTTACTGGTGCCAGAAGTCCGGGATTCCATGGTTGGGACGCGCTGACATTGGGCATGACACAGCCAACAAGATTGTTCCCTTCGGAACAAGCCGTGAGCTGACAATTGGCTCGTAGGACGGGCTGACCGATTGCGCTCGCCTTATGCCCAAGGTGGCATCGTCGCGAGACTGGGGGTCAAGTCAGACGTTTTTATCCGCCCGTCGACGTTACCGTCTTCGTCGATGTCGACGCTGCACCAGCCGCTGGATTGGCCAAGGATTCTAACATTTGAATTTCGGGGTACGCTGTTGCCGGATTTGCAATTTTGACGGTCGGTGAAACCGCCGGCTTCGGCGGTATCCTGGACGACTGGCGTTGCACGGAGCGCGAAGCGGCGTTGGTCAAAAATCTTCTGGTTCCGGCTTGTGTCGACTTCTTCCGCTCCCCACGCGCCGATGCTCGATACGCTGGGGTTCTGGATGTTCGTATCGACATCGAGGCCAGTTGCGCATTTGCCGGATGCCCCGAACCAGCGGCGGTCAACCTGGTTCTGAAAGAGGTGCCATTGTCCGCTGTTATAAAAATCGACGGTTTCTTCGTGCGACCGCGATGTAGACAGCCAATTATACGCCACGAGTTTTTCCTTGCGCAGGAGACGGTTAACGAGCCCGTTCCCGTATATGCCGATCGCATAGCGGCTGCCGACCGTCTGATTCATGAACCGGAAGTATTCAAGAACGGAGTCTGCGCCAGAGCTATTTTTGGTTACATTGAAGTCGACACCGAAATAGACCGCGGATCCTTCCGGCTGCCCGACCAACCTGGCTTGGTCGAGCGCGGCCTTTGCATCGGCGGCGACTTCCGCCTTTGCCGAACCGGTATCCTCCAACCCCTTCAGAAATTTCTCGGGAAGGTTATTTCGATACTGGTAGAGAGAAACGATCGAAAGGCCGTTTCTGATCAATATGGTCGGCTCGCGGACGCCGTCGATCATGTTGCCGTCGGACGCCATGACCTTCTCGCGCAGACCCGCCTGAGGCTTTCTCGCGAAAAATCGCACTACGACCTTTACATTCTGAGCAGACAACTTCGACGCAAACTTTGCGGCATTATGCGGGGTATCGATAATGGCAATACTTCCTGCATCGTTGGGTTGCCCAACCGCCAGATTGCTCGGCACCAAGGCGCTGGCAAGCAGCCCTTTAGTGAATATTCTTCGCGAGACGACTGACATTGCCCCCCCTGATGAGTTGCTGTCCGTGGGTTAGCCTTGCTGAGCTTTGATTTCGTTAAATTTGGCCAGCGCGCGTTCGAAGATGTCGTTGAAGAGCCACATCGAATCCAGAATCTCGCGCATGGTTACGGACGTTTTCGCCCTGTCAGCCTTGCCGAAGGCAAACATGCTGTTATTGCGCAAGTATCCCATGATTCGCGGCTCGGAGATTCTGTAATTCAGCAGGTTCCCTGAATTAAGCGCGGATTTGGCCGGACTGGGAATGATCTGGATCAGTTCGAAAAATCGCATTTGATCGATCGGATTCGGCAAGGCTTTCATGATCGCCGGTATCTTCGGGAAAAGGTCGGCGTGCGCGTTCATGAGGCCGTTTCTCACCCCGGTCCAGTGATTGTATCGTTGATCCGAATTGCCGACCCGCGCTTCTTCCTTGTCGTCGCGCGCGTTCAGCTTGGGATCAAGGGCTGCGACCGACTTCTTGATGGCTGCCCAATTCTTGTGACCGATTTTGTCCTCAGACACCCCGGTCTGAAAGCTTCCTTTGTAGGACTCCGAACGCGCGTTACCGATGTTTTGGTTGCCGTCGGTCTCAGCGAAGAAGACGGCCAGGCTGATACGGCCTGCGACTTCGGCATGGGCCGCATCGAGACCCTTGACCCGTGCAATGACGGTCCCAAGGTCGACAACGTCTTTATAGGGCGTATCGGATGCCTGCGCATTGGCGGGCGGCGCCTGCATGATGCGGAAGAGATTTTTGTACTCGTCGATCAGCGGTTCGTTGTCGGCATCGAAGTATGCTGGAGGAATCTTGTATTTGTTTGGTCTCCCGATTTTGGACGGCAGCACGTCGGTCAGGTCCTTGTACGCGCCCATCATGGCGACGCGGGCAAGATAGAGTGCCTGCCCCGGCTTTTCGGGCAGCTTTTGCTTCGCATTGATCTGCGCGCGCCGCTCGCTCAGGATCGACTTAAAATCCTGCACGGTTTTGTTGTAGGCATTGAGCGCCTCCGTCTGTGATGCCGTGAGTGCGGTCTGCTGAGCCATCGCGACGGAAATGATACTGAGGTTACCGACGTTGACTGGGAGGCCGGCCAAGTATGCCAGCCCGCAAAGTCCGACTACCGCCAAGAAACGAGGATAGTTCAAAATAAGCCACTCCTACCTTTGGGAGGATCAGCGCTGCTTGATTGCCCGGACTGGCACCGCGGCGGTGGGCGCTGTCGCCTGCCTCGAGACCCCGCCCGCCCGGCTTGCCTCTCTGGTCGGACTGCGCGGCCGGCGCGCCGCACAGAACGATTCAACCGCATCAACC
>DAISKM010000078.1:0-10462 GCA_036820945.1 Pseudolabrys sp. | reverse complement strand
TCATCATCCTGCGGGGCGGGCAGAAAATTTCCGCGGTGTTCAGCGGATGAATAATTGTCTAACATATCTTTGGTCATGCCCGCGCTTGTCGCGGGCATCCACGTCTTTACTAATGCTCACCAAGCAAGTCGTGGATGGCCAGGACAAGCCCGGCCATGACGTCGAGAGTCATCCATGATGGCTCCGCGCGCCAAAACAGGCGGCCCTAGCTTGTTCGCGGCGGCAGGTCTCGACAAGGCCGCGCCGCGTCCGCTTGCGGACAAGCTCAGGCCGCAAAAACTCGACGAGGTTGTCGGGCAGGACCATTTGCTTGGGCCGGATGGCGCGCTCACACGTATGCTGGTGACGCGCTCGCTCGGCTCGCTTGTGTTCTGGGGTCCTCCTGGCACGGGCAAGACGACTGTGGCACGACTGCTGGCGTGGGCAACCGATCTGCATTTCGAGCAGATCTCCGCGATTTTTACCGGCGTCGCCGATCTCAAAAAGGTCTTCGAGGATGCGCGCAGCCGCCGCGAGTTGGGCCAAGGCACCCTGCTTTTTGTCGATGAAATTCACCGGTTCAACCGCGCGCAACAGGACTCATTTCTTCCGGTGATGGAGGACGGCACCATCATTCTGGTCGGCGCGACGACGGAGAATCCGTCCTTTGAGCTCAACGCGCCGCTTTTGTCGCGTGCGCGTGTGCTGGTTTTCCGATCACTCGACGCGGCTGCCATCGAGAAATTGCTTGAAAGGGCGGAAAAGATAGAGGGCAGGGGGCTGCCGCTCGATGTTGAGGCGCGCGATGCGCTCAAGCGCATGGCAGACGGCGACGGCCGTGCGGCGCTGACCCTGGCCGAAGAAGTCTGGCGTGCGGCACGCAAAGACGAGATCTTCGATGCAGCCAAATTGCAGGAGATTGTGCAGCGGCGCGCGCCAATCTACGACAAATCGCAGGACGGTCACTACAATCTGATCAGCGCGCTGCATAAATCGGTGCGAGGCTCTGACCCCGACGCTGCGCTCTACTATCTTTGTCGTATGCTCGATGCAGGCGAGCCACCGCTGTACATCGCGCGCCGAGTTGTGCGCATGGCCATCGAAGACATCGGACTTGCCGATCCGCAGGCGCTCGTGATCGCGAATGCGGCCAAGGATGCGTACGACTTTCTGGGCTCGCCAGAGGGAGAGCTCGCCATAGCGCAAGCAGTGATCTACTGCGCAACCGCACCCAAATCGAACGCTGCGTATACTGCCTTCGGCGCGGCCATGCGCACGGCGAAGGAAGCAGGGTCGCTGTTGCCGCCCAAACATATTCTTAATGCGCCGACAAGGCTCATGCAGGACGAAGGCTATGGCCGTGGCTACGCCTACGATCACGATGCGGAACAAGCTTTCTCGGGACAAAACTACTTCCCGGAGTCCCTTGAGCGCCAAAAATTCTATGACCCGCCCGAACGCGGCTTCGAGCGCGAAATCAGAAAGCGCCTCGAATATTGGGCGAGGCTGAGGAAAGAACGGGGCGAGGGATGAGCCGCGGACGTTCGGGCCCGCGCCAGCCGGGCGGCGGCCGTCAAATGGCTGGACCGCGGCATCAACGGCTCCAGGTTCGACATCATTCGGTCCGACCATCCGAGGTGCAAGCGCAGCGAGCCTCTAAGGGCGACGGCCGTCGCCGCTCATCCTTTGAGGGCGGCCCGCCTCTGTCACGCCAGGATGACGGGGCGATGCCGTTGGAAGCCGCCAGCAAGGTCAAAACGGTTACCGTGACCCCGGATGAATCCGGCATGCGGGTCGACCGATTTTTTGAGGCGCGTTTTCCGGGTCTTTCGTTCAGCCACATCCAGCGCATTATCCGCAAAGGCGAGGTGCGGGTGAACGGAAAGCGCACGCAGCCCAAGGCACGCCTCGAAGCTGGATATGTGGTCCGCATCCCGCCGTTAAAGACCGCGCCGCCCGCTCCGCGCGACGACGCCCCGCAGGCGCAGAAGGACCGTGCCTTTCTCAAATCAATCGTCCTCTACGAGGATGCTGACGTATTGGTGCTCAACAAACCGATGGGGCTCGCGGTTCAGGGCGGCTCCGGCACAATGCGCCATATCGACGGCATGCTCGGCGCTTTGCGCGGTCCCGACGGCCAGCGTCCTCGATTGGTGCACAGATTGGACAAGGATACGGCCGGGTGCCTGCTGGTCGCGAAGACAAGGTTTGCTGCGTCTGAGTTGGCGAAAACTTTTCGGTCGCGTTCGGCACGCAAGATCTACTGGGCCCTCGTCGTCGGCGTACCCAGGCCGAGACAGGGCCGCATATCGACGTTTCTCGCCAAAGAGGAACGCGACGAAGATTCGATCATGCGCGTCGCGGCGCATGGCGAAAAAGGAGCGAGCCATGCCGTCACATACTACGCCGTCGTCGAGACGGCGGCGCAGCGGCTCGCATGGCTTTCGCTCAAACCGGTTACCGGACGAACCCATCAGCTGCGCGCGCATATGGCGCACATCGAGCATCCGATCGTGGGCGATCCAAAATACTTCAGCAAGGAAAACTGGGAACTGCCGGGCGGCATTCAGAACAAGCTTCACCTGCTAGCGAGACGTATCGCAGTACCGCATCCGCGTGGTGGCGTGATTGATATATCGGCGCCGCTGCCGCCGCACATGGAACCGTCGTGGAACCTGCTCGGCTTTGACGCCAAACGTTACGATCCGATCGAGCAAGCCCCTGAGGAGTAGCAAACGGTCTTGGGTGTGCTTATCTGTTGATGGTGATGACCCGCACGTACGCTCCTACGCTCCTCGTTCTGGTCGGGCTAGCGACCATGTTCGCCGCGCCGGCACGCGCGCAAAGAGACATCATGAGCGACAATTACAGCATCATGGTTCCGGAGAAGGGCTATAAACCGTCGCCGCCGGAGCCGTGGCTGGCGCCGAAATACAAATCGCCGCGTGGGACCGTGAAGCGCGTGACCATCCCGAAGACGACGACGGTGTCGCCACCGAACACGCAGGTTCCCCCGGATCTCTACGTGCCGCAGACCGGGCGGACGGTGCCAAACTTGCCGACGGTGTCCGGGTCGGGACGTGGCGGCGTTGAAACGTTTCAGGATCGTGCGATGCGCTGCTCTCATCAGGCCGGCGTTTTCGGCCAGGCGGCCGGCGACCGCGGCAGCTACATGGGCGCCTGTCTTAATCAATAATTAGCTTTATGTATTACTTGAAGGTGATGCCCCTCATTTAAGAGCGTTTCTTCAACTTAAGCCTTGGCTTTAGCAAGCGCCGTCAAATCTCTTCCATAACCTGGGCGTAGGAGATGAGCGCAAAGAGCGCGGTACCGCCCACCACGTTGCCGATCAGCACGGGCACCATGAACTGAGGGATCATTTGCCACCACGCCCAGTCGCCGGCGAGCACAAGCAGATAGGCCTCCATGCTTCCAGCGACGATATGGGTAAATCCGCCCATAGCGATCAGCCAGGTCATCAATGTGATGACATGGAATTGGGCGCGTTCGGCGCCGGGCATCAGCCAGACCATGGCGGCCATCAGGAAGCCGGCGGCGACGCTGCGAAAAATCAACTCCCACCAGCTCAAGGCAAGCAGTTCGCGGCTGACCGTCAGCATGCCATCGTAGATCTGCGCCGGCAGGACCGGCGTGAAAGTGCAAAAGAGGGTGGCGAATAGTGTGCCCACGAGATTGGCCGCAAGCACGATCGCCCACATACGCGCCATGTGCCCGACATTGCTCCAAGTGAATTTGGCCATAACCGGCAGAACGGCCGTGATGGTAATCTCGGTGAACAATTGCTGTCGTGACATCACCGCCATGATGAATCCGACGCAGTAGCCGAAACTGACAACAAGCGGTTGCCAGTCCGCCTCCGGCAAGTGCGTCCGCAGAATCGCCTGGGCAAGCAGCGAGAAACTGATTGAAAGCCCGGCGGCAACGCCCGACCACCACAGTGAGGTCGACGGGCGCTCCATTTCCTCTTCGCCGAGCCGCCGCACCACTTCGTAAATCACCGGCGTGCGAGGCGTCGCCAGTTCTTCGATGTCCTTGATTTCATCCGCTGTGATGCCGCGCGAGTGCCCGCCGCGCGAGCGCGAGCCATTCTGAAGCTTGCGGACGGTATTGGTGGATCTGGCACGCATGCCGGCATCAACGCCGCTTCGGCAGCCGGGGTTCCGCGTACAAGACTTGACATGCAACCAAAAGGTTGCATATTGTGATTATGGATGCTGTGTTCAAAGCACTGGCCGATGCGAGCCGGCGAGAACTCCTTGACCGCCTGCGCGCCGACAGTGGCCAGACGCTTAACGAACTCTGCACGCGCCTCGACATGACGCGTCAGGCGGTCAGCAAGCATTTGGCGATCCTGGAAGCGGCCAATCTCGTCGTCACCCTGCGGCGAGGACGGGAGAAGCTGCACTACCTCAATCCGGTGCCGATCCACGAGATCGGCGAGCGGTGGATCGGAAAATTCGAACGCTCACGCCTGCAGGCGCTGAGCGACATGAAAAAAGCATTGGAAGCAGGAGAAGCGTGATGAGCAAGCCGAAGTTCGTCTATGTGACGTTTATCCGTACGACGCCGCAAAAATTGTGGTCGGCGCTGACCGATCCCGATTTCACCAAACAATACTGGTTCGGGGTGCACCACGAGACCGACTGGAAAAACGGCTCGCCGTGGAAGCTTGTCTTTGCCGATGGCCGGGTTGCTGATGCCGGTGAGGTTGTCGAATCAAGTCCGCCCAGGCGCCTCGTGATCAAATGGCGCAACGAGTTCAAGCCGGAGCTGAAAGCGGAAGGTTATTCGCGTTGCACGATCGACATCGAGCCCGTGAACGGTGCTGTGAAACTGACGATCCTGCACGAGATTGATGCGCCGGGGTCCAAGTTCATCGAGGCAGTGTCCGGCGGCTGGCCGCTGATTCTCTCCAATCTGAAATCGCTGCTTGAAACGGGAAAGGTCGTGCTTGAGAGCAAGCCGGCTGCTGCCTGAATTGGCAGTTCATGCGCCAGCCGCATCGAGCTCTGCGATATCCTCGCTTGAAAGCCTGATTGCCGGTGCTTTCAGGATCTCGGCGAGCTGCTTGCGGCTGGTGGCGCTCACAATCGGCGCGGTGATGGCGGGTTTGGCGATCAGCCATGCAAGAGCGATCTGGGCCGGAACCGCCCCTTGGCGTGCCGCAACCTTGTCGAGCGCGCGCAGGATGCTCATGCCCCGCCCGTCAAGATATCGCTTAAGCCGGCCTGCGCGTCCGGGATGACGGGCGCCTTCTTCCGGCGAACGATATTTTCCGGTCAGGAAACCGGCGGCGAGCGAATAATAGTTGATGACGCCCAGTTTCTCCTGCCGGCAAATCGGCTCGAACTGGGTTTCGAACTCCTTGCGGTCGGAAAGATTATAGAGCGGTTGCAGGCTCTCGTAGCGCGGCAGGCCGAGTTTCCTGCTCGTCTCGAGCGAAGCCTTAAGCCTGGCAGGAGTCATGTTCGAGGCGCCAATCACGCGTACTTTGCCGGCGGCTAGCAGCTGCGCGTAGGCCTGCATCGTCTCTTCCGGCTCGGTGACCTCGTCGTCGAAATGGGTCTGGTAAAGATCGATGTGATCGACTTGCAGGCGTCGCAGCGAGGCCTCGCACTCGCGCAGGATATAATCTCGTTTCAGGCTGCGGCCTTCACCCATGTCCTCGCCGACCTTGGTGGCAATCAGAACCCTATCGCGGTTACCGCTGCGCTTCAGCCAGCTGCCAATAATCGTTTCCGATTCACCTCCCGGACTGCCGGGCAGCCAGCGCGCGTAGCTGTCGGAGGTGTCGATGGCATTGAAGCCTGCATCGATGAAAGCATCGAGGATGCCGAACGACGTTTTCTCGTCGATCATCCAGCCAAAAACATTGCCGCCCAACATGATTGGAGCGAGGTGGAGGTCGGATTGCCCAAGACGGCGCTTTTCCATCAGAAGCCTTCATCCAGGTTTGCGTCATATCCCGACTTGTGCAGGCCGTCCGCTCACGAATGCACTGGCGGCTTAAGCGAGATGGCCGGGACGAGGCCCGGCCATAACCAAGGATTCCGCCGGAGCGATCTTAACGCAGACTGTCGTTGAACTTTTTGAGCACCGTTTGGCCGGGGCAGAGATCCTTTTCGTCGAGCGCATTCAACGGCGTATCGACCGTCCGCAGATGCGCATGCAGGTCCTCGGCCTCCGGTTCGACATAGAGCAGGCCGGTGACAATTTGTCCCTTGGCGGCGTGGTGCTGGAGAAATCCCAGGGCTGCGGTGCGATCGTGCAGTTCGTAGTCGGCGGCGAGCTTGCGCAACGCGAGCTTGGAGCCGTCGTGCTGCTCGACCACTTCGACCGTACCGGGCTCGTATTTGATTTCGATCGGCATGCGGCTTGAGATGAAATCGAGCCGATTGACCGCTTCATTGTGCTCGCGGACGAAATCAAAGCTCTTGGTCGAGCCAGCGTGATTGTTGAAGGCGACGCACGGCGAGATCACGTCGATGAAGGCCGCGCCCTTGTGCGCGATTGCGGCCTTTATGATTGGGACAAGCTGCTGCTTGTCGCCGGAAAAGGAGCGGGCCACGAACGACGCGCCAAGCTGGAGCGCCATGGCCACGAGATCAATGGAATTGTCGGTATTGATAAAGCCGCGCTTTGACTTCGACCCGCGGTCGGCGGTGGCGGAGAATTGGCCTTTGGTCAGGCCGTAGACGCCATTGTTCTCGACGATATAGACCATGTTCACGCCACGGCGCAGGCAGTGGGCAAATTGGCCGAGTCCTATCGATGCACTATCGCCGTCGCCGGACACGCCGAGATAGATCAGGTCCCGATTGGCCAGGTTTGCCCCGGTCAGCACCGAGGGCATCCGGCCGTGCACCGAATTGAAGCCGTGCGAATTACCGAGGAAATACGTCGGCGTTTTCGACGAGCAACCGATGCCGGAAATCTTTGCGACGCGATGCGGTTCAATGGACAGCTCAAAGCACGCCTGAATGATGGCGCTCGTAATGGAATCGTGGCCGCAGCCGGCGCAGAGTGTGGAGACCGTGCCCTCGTAATCGCGATGCGTATAGCCGAGCGCATTTTTCGGCAGCTCGGGGTGATGGAACTTGGGTTTGGCGAGATAGGTCATGACGTCACCTTCATCGGCTTCACCTTGAGCTTGTCGAGATGATCGCCGATTGCCTTGGCGATGAAACGTGCGGTGATCGGCGTACCGTCATAATGAAGGATCGGAACAAGCCGTACCGGATCGATACCGCATTCGTTGACGATCAGCGAGCGCATTTGGGCGTCGCGGTTCTGCTCGACCACGAATACAAAATCATGATCCGCGACAAAGCTGTTGACGCTCGAGTGGAACGGGAAGGCGCGGATGCGCATGCGATCGAGTGCGTGGCCTCGCGCCTCGATCATGTGGATGGCCTCGTCCATGGCCGGCGAGGTCGAGCCGTAATAAAGCACCCCGTATTTTGTCGGCTTTCCCGCAGTCGCGATCAGCGGCCGCGGCACCATGTCCTTGGCGGTTTCGAGCTTGCGGATCAGCCGCTGCATGTTGTCGACGTAGGGCGCGCCCTCCTCGGTATAGCGCGCATAGCGGTCGCGCGAGGTCCCGCGCGTAAAGAACGAGCCTTTGGTCGGATGGGTGCCGGGATAGGTGCGATAGGGGATGCCGTCACCGTCGACGTCGAGATAGCGGCCGAAATCCTTGCCGGCTTCCAATTCTGCCCCTGTCATGACCTTGCCGCGATCGTATTTGCGCGAGTCGTCCCATGCCAGCGGCCTGGAAAGGTGTTGGTTCATGCCAATATCGAGATCGAGCACGACAAAGATCGGCGTCTGCAGCCGGTCGGCCAGATCGAAGGCCTGCGCCCCGAAATCGAATGCCTCGGCAGGATCTTCGGGGAACAGCAGGACATGCTTGGTATCGCCATGCGAGGCGTACACGCAGCTGGTGATATCGCACTGCTGCGTGCGGGTAGGCATGCCGGTCGAGGGACCGGCGCGCTGGACATCGAACAAAACTGCAGGGATTTCCGCGAAATAGGCGAGTCCGATGAATTCCTGCATGAGAGAAATGCCAGGCCCGGAGGTCGCGGTAAAAGCCCGGGCTCCATTCCATCCTGCGCCAATCACGATGCCGATCGAGGCGAGCTCGTCTTCAGCCTGGATAATGGCGTATTTCGCTTTCTTGGAATCCGGATCGACGCGGAATTTCGCGCAATGCTTCGTAAAAGCATCCGCGAGCGATGAGGAAGGCGTGATCGGATACCAGGCGCACACAGTGGCGCCGCCATAGACCGCGCCAAGCGCTGCGGCCGAATTACCCTCGACGAAGATGCGGTCGCCGACGGCGTTTGCGCGTCTGATCTTGATGCCGAGCGGACACTGCAAATTCAGGATCGCGTAGTCGCGCCCGATATGTAGCGCTTTGATGTTCGGCTCGATCAGCTTGTCCTTGCCCTTATATTGCTCGCCAATCAGCTGCTCGACGACCTTCACGTCAATATCGAGAAGCGCGGTGAGTACGCCGACGTAGATAATATTCTTGAACAGTTGCCGCTGACGCGGGTCGGTGTATTCGCGGTTGCAGATGGCGGTCAGCGGGACTCCGATGACGGTGATGTCGTCGCGGAATTTCGACGGCGGTAGGGGCTTGGTCGAGTCGTAGAACAGGTAGCCGCCCGGCTCGATGCCTGCGATATCCCGGTCAAACGTTTGCGGGTTCATTGCCACCATCAGGTCGGTGCCGCCGCGTGCGCCGAGATGGCCAGCTTCGGAGACCCGCACCTCGTACCAGGTCGGCAGGCCCTGGATGTTGGAAGGAAAGATATTTCGCGGGGCGACGGGTACGCCCATCCGCATGACCGCGCGGGCAAACATCTCGTTCGCGCTCGCCGAGCCGGATCCGTTCACGTTGGCGAAACGGATGACGAAGTCGTTTATGCGGCTGATCGGCGTGGCGGTCGGCATGTACTACCTGCGTGAGTCATATCGAGCAAGAATTTCTGCATGTCCCAGGCCCCGGTCGGACAACGTTCGGCGCATAGCCCGCAATGCAGGCACACGTCCTCGTCCTTGACCATAACCCGACCGGTCTTCAGTCCGTCCTGGACATACAGGTCTTGTGAGAGATTTTGCGATGGCGCGGTCAGACGTTTGCGCAAAGCGGCTTCTTCGCCGTTTTCGGTGAAGGTGATGCAGTCCATGGGGCAAATATCGACGCAGGCATCGCATTCGATGCAGAGCTGCGCCGAAAACACCGTCTGCACGTCGCAGTTCAGGCAGCGGCCGGCTTCCGCAAAGGCCAGCTTTTCATCGAAGCCGAGTTCGACCTCGGCCTTGATATCCCTCAGAGCGACCACCTTGTCGCGATGCGGTACTTTGTAACGCTTGTCGAGGGCGATCTCGTTGTCGTAGCTCCATTCGTGTATGCCCATCTTCTGGCTCATCACTTCCACGGCCGGAGCAGGGCGGTCGGCGATATCCTCGCCGTTGAGCAACTTGTCGATGGAGACAGCCGCCTCGTGGCCGTGCGCGACCGCCCAGATGATGTTCTTGGGACCGAAGGCTGCGTCGCCGCCAAAAAATACTTTCGGATGAGTTGACGCCATGGTTGTGGAGTTAACCTTCGGCATGTCCCATTGATCGAACTCGATTCCGATGTCGCGTTCGATCCAGGGAAAGGCATTTTCCTGGCCAACTGCCACCAGGACATCGTCGCAGGCAAAATGCTGATCCGGTTCGCCGGCCGGAACGAGCTTGCGGCGGCCTTTGGCGTCGTATTCCGCCTTCACCTTCTCGAATGTGATGCCGGTAAGCTTGCCGTTTTCGTGGGTAAACTCCTTTGGCACGAGATAATTGTGGATCGGAATGCCCTCGTGCATGGCATCTTCCTTTTCCCAGGGAGACGCCTTCATCTCTTCGAAGCCAGAGCGAACCACGACGTCGACCTGCTCGCCGCCAAGGCGACGGGCGGAACGGCAGCAATCCATGGCGGTATTGCCGCCACCGAGCACAACGACGCGTATGCCGATCTTGGAGATATGTCCGAACGAAACGGACGAGAGCCAGTCAATGCCGATATGGATGTTCTTCGCCGCTTCCTTGCGGCCAGGAGTATCGAGGTCGCGTCCCCTTGGCGCCCCCGAGCCGACGAATATCGCGTCCCAGCCTTCGGCGAGTAACGCCTTCAGGCTGTCGATCCGCCTGCCGGCGCGGAATTCAATTCCGAGATCAAGAATGTAACCGCATTCCTCATCGATCACCGAATCCGGCAGACGGAATTTCGGAATCTGGGTGCGGATCATCCCACCCGCTTTCGGGTCTTGATCGAAAATCACGCAGTGATATCCGAGTGGGGCAAGGTCGCGCGCGACAGTGAGAGAGGCCGGGCCGCCGCCGACCAGCGCGATCCGCTTGCCGTTCTTTTTTGCCGCCGGCTTCGGCAGGCGCTCGCGTATGTCGTCTTTAT
>DAISKM010000077.1:4070-10736 GCA_036820945.1 Pseudolabrys sp. | reverse complement strand
AATGAAACGCCCATCAATCTTCAGTGCGGTTCCCAGCATCGCCGTCAGCACCACGGCCTCGCCAAGGAGCTTGGCGACCGGTTGCGGATAGGCGTGACGCGCAAGTATTTCGTTTACCGCAGGACCAAGCCGTACGATTCGCCCGCGCAGATCTAGCTCGGCCACTTCAAACGGCATCACCACATCGTCGGCGGCGGTAGTCGACGGCGCACGGGAAGGAATGACAATTTGGGGATCGGTCATGGTGGGTTCGGTCATTCGCTCTATGTAGAATGCAATGCTCGAAAAGCGAGCCCTGTGTTCCGGCCATCACAGACTTAGGAACTCACGCGAAGACGGTGAATGCCAAGCACGAGGCCACGCCTCAGCGGGGCCCAAATCGCGTCTCAATCGTCGACGTGCATGCACCAGGCAAGCAGGCCCTTCTGAGCGTGCAGCCGGTTCTCGGCTTCGTCGAAAACAACCGACTGCGGCCCGTCGATGACGTCGTCGGTGACCTCCTCGCCTCGATGCGCCGGCAGACAATGCATGAACAGCGCGTCGGGCTTGGCCTTCGCCATCAGGCTCGCGTTGACCTGATAACGCTTGAGAATATTGTGCCGGTGTTTGCCGTCGCGATCGCCCATCGACACCCAGGTATCGGTGACCACGCAGTCTGCATCCCGGACGGCAGCTTCCGGATCATCTCCGATCAAGATTGCCGCGCCGGACGACTTGAGCCAGTCCATCAGCCATTTCTTCGGCCGCAACTCCGTCGGCGTCGCCACCCGCAGCTGGAAGTCGAAACGTTCGGCTGCATGCATCCAGCTTGTCAGGACGTTATTGGCATCGCCGCTCCAGGCTACTGTGCGTCCACGGATCGGCCCTCTTTTTTCCTCGTATGTCATCACGTCGGCCAATACCTGACATGGATGCGAGCGCCGCGTCAGACCGTTGATCACCGGAATGGTGGCATGGCGCGCGAGCTCGGCGACAGCCTCATGGTCGAGGATGCGGATCATTATTGCATCGACATATCTCGACAGCACCCGCGCAGTATCGGCGAGCGTTTCACCGCGTCCCAACTGCATTTCCTGCGCGGTGAGAATGATGGCCTCCCCGCCGAGCTGCCGCATGGCGACGTCGAACGATACCCGGGTCCGCGTCGATGGCTTGTCGAACACCATCGCCAGTGTTTTGCCGGCAAGCGGGGCGCTAATTGTGCCGCGAGCACGCTCCCGCTTGATGGCTCGGCTTGTATCGATGAGATGGCCAAGGACCGGCTTCGGGATATCGGTCAGATCGAGAAAATGCCTGACGCCGTTCGTGATCATGACGCCACCTTGGCCGCGCGCGCGTGCGTCTGAGCAAGCTTTGCACAGGCGCGATCGATGCGTCCCACCGCTTCTGTGGTCTCCTTCTCGCCTATAATGAGAGGCGGCAGCAGCCGGACCACGTTGTCGCCCGCGGCGACGGTGATCATTTTCTCGGCGCGCAACTGGTCCACCATCTCCGAGGCCTGCGGAATCATGCGCAGGCCGATCAGCAGGCCTTCTCCGCGCACTTCGGCGATAACCGACGAATGGCGATCCTTGAGCTCGGCCAGCCGTTGCTTGAGCAGCAAGGCATTCTTGCGCATGCGATCAAGGAAACCGGGAGCCATCACCACATCGAGGACCGCATTGCCGACCGCCATTGCCAGCGGATTGCCGCCAAAGGTCGAGCCGTGCGTGCCGACAGTCATCCCTTTTGAGGCTTCCGTGGTCGCAAGGCACGCGCCGATCGGAAATCCGCCGCCGAGTGCTTTTGCGAGGGCCATGACGTCCGGTTTCACGCCGCTGCGCTCATAGGCAAACATTTCGCCGGTCCTGGCGATGCCCGTCTGAACCTCATCAAACACCAGCAGCAGGCCGTGCTGGTCGCAAAGCTGCCGCAACGCGCGCAGGAAAGTTGGCGGCGCGACGCGCACTCCGCCTTCGCCCTGTATCGGCTCAATGAGTATCGCCGCCGTAGCGGGGCCAATTGCACGTTTGACTGCGTCGAGATCGCCGAACGGCACCTGGTCGAAACCGTCGACCGGCGGCCCGAAGCCTTCGAGGTATTTCTTGTTGCCGGTGGCGGCGATCGTCGTCAGCGTGCGGCCGTGGAAGGCGCCTTCAAAGGTAATGATGCGGTAGCGCTCGGGTTTGCCTGAAGTCGATTGGTATTTGCGCGCGATCTTGATCGCGCATTCCAGGGCCTCAGCACCTGAGTTCTGGAAAAATACTGTGTCGGCGAAGCTCGCGGCACACAGCCTGTCCGCCAGCTTTTCGCCTTCGGGTATCTGATAAAGGTTGGAGACGTGCCAAACCTTCTGCGCCTGGTCGGTCAGGGCCTGCACCAGTCGCGGATGGGCGTGCCCAAGCGCGTTGACCGCAACACCTGACGTAAAATCGAGATAGCGCTCGCCGTCAGCCGTGAATAGCCAAGCGCCCTCGCCCCGCTCGAAAGCGAGATCGACCCGCGCATACGTTGGCAATAGATGCGAGCTCACGACCAGCGTCTTCCATAGTCCAGTTCGCCTGCGCATGACTTTGCCGAAACCGGGCTCTTCGGGGTCATGCGCAACCCGAAAAGAAAATGTGCCGCCTCGCCGGGCGGCACTTTTTTTATTCTATTGCCGGCCCCCGCCCTGTCAACACAACCTGAGCGATCCGACTCAATTGTGCCGTAAGGCCGGATTCTAAAGGAAAACCTGTTAGTAGCCAGTCAAGGAGGCTTGCAACGGCTTGCAGGAGAGTCACTGCCTATTGTAGCTTCCTAGACAGATAGTACGACATCTCGTGCTATCGAGCGATTTCTGTCCATCCCTGACGCGTTTTGCGTCTGGCGCCTCATCTGGCGTCCGACGACGGGGTTGGATTCCATCCAAGGCCTTGAAGCCTGAGGAGAAAATACAATGGGCTGGACGGACGAGAGGGTCGAGCTCCTGAAAAAACTATGGGCGGATGGATTGTCCGCTAGCCAAATCGCGGCCGAACTGGGGGGGATCACCCGCAACGCCGTTATCGGCAAGGTTCACCGCCTGGGACTTTCGGGACGTGCCAAAAGCCCGTCCTCGTCAGCGCCACGGCCACGCAAGGCCCGTTCTTCCGGCCATATGATGCGGGTTCCGAGGCCGTCGATGCGGGGCAATACCGCGCTTGCCTATGACTACGACCTCGAGCCGGAACCGGAGTTGATTGAAATTCCGGTGGAGCAGCGCAAGACCCTTCTGCAGTTGACGGAGAAGACCTGCCGTTGGCCGGTGGGCGATCCCGGCAGTGGGGACTTCTTCTTCTGCGGCGGCGAAACAGCGAACGAATTGCCGTATTGCTCTTATCACTGCCGCGTCGCTTATCAGCCGATGAGCGAGCGCCGAAGGGACAAGAGACCATTCAAAAACTGACGGCACACAAACTTGCGTTGCACCGCGAAGCTGTGGGCCAATGAGGCGAGGGGATCGCGCTTCAGGTCGACATCCCGGCAACGTAACTACATCTTCTCAAGCGCGGCGTAGACCTTCTTTCGGGTATTGCCGACCCGCTTGATAACCTTGCGAACCGCATCCGCGCTCACACCGTACTTTCTTGCAACATAATAGACTTCGTACGATTCTTTTCCCGAGATTCTTGAGCGATCCGATTTTCCGCGCTTCTTCTTACTGTCGGCCATTAGCACTCTCCTCTGCCTCGATCAGCCATCAGCGCATAAACGCACCGCTAACATATCATCATTCGATCAGCCGGTCGGCAAGTCCGAACAGCTGCGACGGTATCGTGAGGCCGAACGCTTTGGCCGCACTGAGGTGAAGATAAAGCCTGTGTCGATCGGCAGAGCCCCTCGCTTGCGCAAAAAGAAGCGAGCCCATGCGCCACAGATCATGCGGCTCCTGCAACGCGCGTGTCGATTTCGTTGCGAAGCATCACAAAGTCTATCGGCTTGGTAAAAAGCCCCTCAGCGCCGCCCTCCAGAGCCTTGCGCTTCGTTTCGGCGTCGCCGTATGCAGTGATCATGATCACCGGAACGTCGGGTCGCGCCGCCTTGGCTTTCGGCAACAATTCGAGCCCTGTCATTCCCGGCATGTTGATGTCCGACAGGATCAATATCAGCGACGCGGTCCTGGCATCGGTTATGCACTGCAAGGCTTCGAGAGCCGACTGGGCAAACTCCATGGTGAAGCGGCCCACGCGAAGGTCGCGCCGGAACTGCTGGCGAAACAGCAGTTCGACGTCGGGTTCGTCATCGACCACGAGAATAAGGACGCTCACGCTCGTGCTCCTGATTTGCCTAGGGAGGCCGCGGTGCGCGGGAGAGTGATCCTGAATTCCGTGAATTCGCCGGGTTGCGTATCCACTTCGATTGAACCCGCGTGCTGCTTGACAATGATATCGTGGCTGATGGAGAGGCCAAGCCCCGTCCCCTCTCCGGCCGGCTTTGTTGTGAAGAACGGGTTGAACATCTTCTCCTTCACCTCGGGCGGAATCCCGGTGCCATTGTCGCGGATGCGGATCTCGACGCGGTCGCCAAGATTTTTGGTGGACGCGGCGAGAGTTGGCTCATAGCCGTTGTCGTTACCCTGGTCCTTGCGTTTAGTTGCCGCGTAGAAGCCATTCGAAATCACGTTCAGCAGGACTCGCGTGATTTCCTGTGGGAAAAGGTCGACCTCGCCGGCAGTCGGATCGAACGACCGATTCAAGGTTATGTTGAATCCCTGCTTCTCGGCTCGGGCGCCGTGATAGGCGAGATTGAGGCTTTCCTCAACGATAGCGTTGATGTCGACAGGACGATGCTCGCCCGAGCCACTGCGCGAATGCAGGAGCATGTTCTTCACGATGGAATCGGCACGCTTGCCGTGCTGTACGACCTTGTCGAGATTGCCCTGCAGCATGTCCGCGATCTCGCCAATTTCGCTTCGCACTTTGTCACCAAGCTTGGCTTCATCAAGGGCCTGTCGTAGTTCCTCGATCAGTTCAACCGAAACCGAAGAAAAATTATTGACGAAGTTAAGCGGGTTTTTGATTTCATGGGCAATGCCGGCAGTGAGCTGGCCCAGCGAAGCGAGCTTCTCGGTTTGGACGAGGCGATCCTGCGCGGTGCGCAGCTCTTCCAGCGATCGACCGAGTTCGCGCGTGCGCTCCTCCACGCTCTCAAACAGGCGAACATTTTCGATCGCTATCGCGGCCTGGTCGGCAAACGTCGTGACCAGCTCGATCTGTTTGTCGGTGAAAGGATTTACCGCGTGGCGCGTCAGGGCCAACACTCCGATCGGCGTTCCCTCACGCAACATGGGAACGCTGAGAATGGTGCGAAAATCGCCGAATTTCTGCCCCTCGACAAACGTGTAGTCGGGATCCGCCTTGACGTCCGGAATATGAACGACCCTGCCCTCAAGCAGGGCTCGTCCGGTCGCCGAGCCGCGCTCCGGCTTGACCGGCAAATCTTTCACGAGCTCCTGGAATTCTTCCGAAAAGCCATAGCTTGCGGCGCGGACAAATGCTCCGCCCTGTTCGCGGGCGATCGTCCCTTGGTCGGCCTCGCACAGTCGAGCGGCCGCCTCCACCAATGCTTGCAGAACGGTCTGAAGATCGAAGGTCGAGCGGCTGATCACCTTCAACACATCGGCGGTGGCAGTCTGCTGCTGTAAGGTTTCACGTAACTCGCTGAGCAGGCGCGTGTTTTCGATTGCGATAACTGCCTGCGCGGCGAAGTTTTGCACAAGCTCAATCTGCTTATCAGTGAACGGCCGAACCTCCTGACGATACATATTGATCGCACCGATAATCTCGCCCTCCTTGAGCATCGGCACTGCCAAAAAAGTCCGCGCTCCGCCGA
Organism: Pseudolabrys sp.; assembly: GCA_036820945.1. Lineage (GTDB taxonomy): Bacteria > Pseudomonadota > Alphaproteobacteria > Rhizobiales > Xanthobacteraceae > Pseudolabrys. The sequence goes on along the minus strand of DAISKM010000077.1, from coordinate 4,904 downwards.
CTTCGACAAGATCGACAATGCGGGGATCTTTCGCGAGGTACGCCTCATCGGTTCGTAGGTCCAGTAAGTGGACAACTTGTCGGGTCTTGAGGACCCGGTTAAGGGGGACTTGCGGATGGTCGCGCAAGTCGAGGTCGGGATTTTGCCGCCAGGAATCGGCATAGCTTTCCTTGCTGTGGACTGCGACCGCTCTAACAATGAAGCCGTCACGCAAGAAAAGGTTGCCATAGGTGGCTTCGCAGATGCGGGTCGCATTGGCCAACATGGCGCTGAAGACCGGCTCGAGGTTTCCATGTGAGCTCGAGATGACCTTAAGCACCTCCGAAGTAGCCGTCTGCTGCTCCAGAGTTTCGCGAAGCTCGTGGGTGCGTACCTCGACCTTTTTTTCCAGGTCTGCGTAGGAATCCTGCAATCGGCCGGCCATCTCGTTAAACTGATCGGCGAGCGCCTCCAATTCGTCGCCGGACTTGATCGAGATGCGCTGCGAGAGATCGCCGCCGCCGATCCGCGCAGCGCCGGTCCGCAAGGCCTGGATCGGCACCACCATCCTGCGCGCGAGGAATATCCCTGCCAGCGCGGCGAGACATAGCGCGCCAATGAGAACCAGGGCGGTGCGCTGTATCGAGGCTACGAGCGGCTGATAGGCCTCGTCCACGGGCAATTCGACAAATACGGTCCAGCCCAATGGCGCGACCGGGGCAAAGGCCGTCAGCACCTTTCGGCCGTGGATATCGGTGGCAGTCTCAATATCCTCCGCCGCACCGCCTTTCTCCATGCGCTGCGCGGCCTGCACCTGCGCAAGACGCGTCATGTCGGTGTTGCGCAAAACCAGGC
>DAISKM010000077.1:0-4060 GCA_036820945.1 Pseudolabrys sp. | reverse complement strand
AACCAGGCTGATGTCGGGATGGGAGATCAGGCGGCCTTGCGCGTCGACCACATAGGCCTGGCCGCGCTCGCCAACCTTGATTTTCGAGACTACGTCCCAGATCAGCTTGAGATTGACTTCAGCGATACTGACGCCGGCATCGCGCCGCGTGCCGGCGAGCGAGAGAGTCATGTACGGCTCGGATTCGCGGCGGAAGTAGACCGGGCCATAATAGATCTTGTTCTTCACTGCTTCGGTGAATTTGGGCTCCTTCGAGAGATCAATGCCGCTACCGACCACATCCATCGCGAGGCGCGACACCCGCAATTGCTCCTTGCCGCTTGCGTCCACCTGCGAAAGCTCGGTGATTGCCGGAACCTGCCGTAACAGACGCAACGCATCGAATCGGCGTTGCTCGGTCGTAGCGGCGGACCAGAGCAATTGCGTCGTCCAGCCCACCTGGCTTTCGATTTCCTTGATGAACTGCCCTATCTTTGCTGCCGCCGCTTCCGCCTGTTCATGCTGAATCCGGATCAGCGCTTCCTTGTTTTCGCGATAAGAGCCCCAGATTTCGAAGATGCCGTTGGTCAGCAACGCAAGACAAACCACCGCGACGAAAAGACCGGTGTATTTCAGGAATAAATGGCTACGTAATTTTTTCAGAAACCTGCGGCCGTGAAGTTTCCGCGGCTCCGTTGCCGGGTACGACCCCACACGCGCTTGTTCCGCGTGATCGGTCATTCGGCCACCTCGTCAGCGCGGGTCGCGTAGCGGGCGCGGTCACCCTGTTCGCATGACGTACCGGGCCAGGCGAAACCTGCAGCAATCGCTTTGATGAAATCAGGTCGCCGCACGCAACCACCCCCGTTGCCGACAACAAGCCCAGTTATGGCTCAAAACATATCAGAACGGGGGGAAGCAGAAAGAGATGCTAGCCCGGGATTTGCCGAAATTGCGACGCTATCAGCCGGCTATGAGGCGGGAAACCTCAGTTCATGCGGCCGAACCGGTCGTCGAGCGCGTAACCCGCCCCGCGTACGGTACGGATGGGGTCAGCCATATGGCCACGATTGATCGCCTTGCGCAGACGACCGACATGGACGTCCACGGTTCGTTCGTCAATGTAGATATCGGAGCCCCAGACCCCGTCGAGCAGTTGCTCTCTTGAGAACACCCGGCCCGGCCGCTCCATCAGAAATTCCAGCAAGCGATATTCGGTCGGTCCGAGGTCGACCGGGCGTCCGTTGCGCGACACCCGTTTCTTTTCCCGGTCCAGTTCGAGATCGCCGATACTGAGAATCGTCGCGACGCGCTCCGGATTGGCGCGGCGCAATAGCGCGCGCACACGCGCCAGTAGTTCCGGGACCGAGAACGGCTTGACGATGTAATCGTCGGCACCCGTGGCGAGCCCGCGCACTTTCTCGCTCTCCTCGCCGCGGGCCGTCAGCATGATGACCGGCAATTGTCGGGTTTCTGGTCGCGCGCGCAGGCGACGGCACAATTCGATCCCGGAGAGACCCGGCAGCATCCAATCCAGCACTACGAGGTCAGGCGTGCTTTCTTTGAGCCGAGTGTCCGCTTCGTCGCCGCGCGCTGACGTTTCAACCTCGTAGCCCTCTGCCTCAAGGTTGTAACGGAGCAGCATGGTGAGCGGCTCTTCGTCTTCGACAATCAGAATTCGTGCGATCATGCAAAGATCCGTTGTTGCTAGCCGGCGGTGCGCAACGCAGCGATGGTCGTGGTGTCGCCCTTTGGCCGCTGGTCGACTATCGGATGTCCTTCGATAATGTAATGCACAGTTTCCGCAATGTTCGTCGCATGGTCGCCCATGCGTTCGATGTTCTTGGCACAGAACATCAGATGGATGCAAAACGTGATATTCCGCGGATCTTCCATCATATAGGTAAGCAACTCGCGGAACACCGAAGTGCAGACCGCATCGATTTGCTCGTCGCCTCGCCACACGATCATTGCTTTGCTGTCGTCGCGCCGCCCATAGGCGTCCAGCACCAGCTTCATCTGCTGCAAAACGAGGTCGGCCATGTGCTCGACGCCGCGGATGAGTTTGGGCGGCGGAAATTCACCGTTGAGGGCCATCACACGCTTTGCAATGTTCTTGGCGAGATCGCCGATGCGTTCGAGATCGTTCGCCAGCCGCAAGGCGCCGACGATGTCGCGCAGGTCAACCGCCATTGGCTGACGCCTTGCGATGGTGAGCACCGCCCTTTCTTCGATTTCGCGCTGTATGGCGTCTATATTCGCGTCCGCCGTCGAAACGCGCTGTGCCAACGCGGTGTCGCGCTTCGCCAGTGCGTCTACCGAGTCTGCGACCTGCTTCTCAGCAAGGCCGCCCATTTCGGCAACCATGCGCGCAAGATCCTGAAGGTCGGCGTCGAAAGCTTTCATCGTGTGATCGGTCATTGTTGTCATCTTTCGATCTCTGGTTGTTCCGGCCTATCACTTCTCGGAATCATGCTCTAGCCGAAGCGCCCAGTGATATAGTCCTGGGTTCGGCGATCGTTCGGGGTCGTGAACATACGTGTGGTCTCCCCAAACTCGACCAGTTCGCCGAGATACATAAATGCCGTAAAATCGGAGACGCGCGCAGCTTGCTGCATGTTGTGAGTGACGATCGCAATCGTGTAATCGTCCTTGAGGTCGTCGATCAGTTCTTCGATCTTGGCGGTCGAGATCGGATCGAGTGCAGAGCATGGCTCGTCGAACAGGATCACTTCGGGCCGGACGGCGACGGTCCGCGCGATGCACAAGCGCTGCTGCTGGCCACCGGAAAGAGACAACCCGTTGGCGCCAAGCTTGTCCTTGACCTCTTCCCAAAGCGCAGCGCGCTCGAGGGCGTGCCTCACCCGGTCTTCGAGTTCCGATTTCGACATTTTCTCATACAAGCGGATACCAAAGGCGATATTCTCGAAGATTGTCATCGGAAACGGAGTGGGTTTCTGAAAGACCATCCCGACCTTGGCGCGCAGGAGATTGACATCCTGTGACGGCGAGAGAATGTCCTCATTGTCCAGCGTCACATGACCAGTCGCCCGCTGATTCGGATAAAGGTCGTACATCCGGTTGAGAATGCGCAGCAGCGTGGACTTGCCGCAGCCGGACGGGCCGATAAAGGCGGTCACCTTGCCATGATAGAGAGGCACATTGATGCTTTTGAGAGCGCGGTGATCGCCATAGAAAAAGTCCAGGTTCCGGATAGAGACCTTTTCTACAAGATCCTCGTCCTTGGACAATACGTGCGTGACTGTCGGCACGGTAATGGCTGCTACGCTCATGACGTTTTTCTCTGGGCGGCGAGGATGCGGGCGACGATGCTCAGTGCAAGCACCGCCAGGGTGATGATCAACGCCCCGGTCCAAGCCAGTTTCTGCCAGTCGCTGTACGGACTGAGAGCAAACTGGAAGATGACGACCGGAAGGCTGGAGACGGGAGCGTTCAGGTTGAGGCTCCAGAACTGGTTGTTAAGTGCGGTGAACAAGAGCGGGGCGGTTTCCCCCGAAATACGCGCGATCGCCAGCAGCACGCCCGTAATCATGCCCGCGCGCGCGGCACGATACGCGACTCTTTGAATCATCAGCGATCGCGGCAGGCCGATAGACGCCGCGGCCTCGCGCAGGGTGTCCGGAACAAGAATCAACATGTCTTCGGTGGTGCGCACCACCACCGGCACTACAATCACGGCCAGCGCGACGGCGCCAGCCCAACCGGAAAAATGCCCCATCTGCGCAACCATGACTTCGTAGACGAACAGGCCGACCACGATCGACGGCGCGCTGAGCAGGATGTCGTTGATGAAACGCACCACGGTCGTCAATTTGTCGTAGCGCCCGTATTCGGCCATATAGGTGCCGGCGAGAATACCGAGCGGCGTGCCAATCACTACCGCCAAGACTGTCATGATCAGGCTGCCGACGATCGGATTGAGCAGGCCGCCGGCGGAACCTGGCGGCGGCGTCATTTCGGTGAACACTGCGAGCGACAGGCCGTTGAAGCCCTCCCACAGCAGCACGATCAGGATCAGCACCAGCCAGGAAAGGCCGAAGGCTGTCGCGGCATACGCAAG
>DAISKM010000076.1:0-10741 GCA_036820945.1 Pseudolabrys sp. | reverse complement strand
CTGAATGCCCAGCGCAGCGGCGCGTCGCCGGACGAAATCACCGCCTGCCTCGACCTGATTTTGAAATCGAAGCAGCCGGTACTTTTCGTCGGGCACGGCGTCACGTTATCGGAGGCATCGCGCGAACTCACGGAATTTGCTCACAGGCTCCAGATCCCGGTGATCTCATCGCCCAACGGCATGGGCACGCTCGATATGGCAGATCCGTTGTCGCTCGGTTTCATCGGCCGCAACGGCGCCTATCCTGCAAACGAGGCCGGCCGCCGGGCTGATCTGGTCATAGCGATCGGCGCGCGGTTCGACGATCGTTCGGCATCTTCCTGGATGCCTGGCTATTCCTGGAATTTCCCGCACACCAAACTGATCCATGCGGATGTCGATGCGGCCGAGCTTGGCCGCAACTATCCGCCCGATATTGGCGTCCTGGCTCATGCGCGCACCTTCCTGCGGCAATTGCTGGCCGAGATCGAGAAGCGTAACCCGAGACGCGACGCGTCTCAGGCCTGGCGCGCGGACATTCAGAAATGGCAGGCCGAGTGGGAAAAATTCACCAGGCCCAATTTCGAGGTACACGCTTCGCCGATCAGGCCGGAAAGAGTTGTCGCCGATTGCCAGGCGGTACTGCCGTCAGACGCTATTCTGTGCTGCGATGTCGGCGTCAATCACAACTGGTACATGCAGTTCTGGAAGGCGCGTCGTCCGCAGACCATGCTCAACTCCTGGGGGTTTTCCGGCATGGGATTCGGAGCGGCGGGCGCGCTTGGGGCGAAGCTGGCGGTGCCCGACAGGCCGGTCGTTGCGGTTACCGGCGATGGCTGCTTCACGATGGTGCCGCACGTTCTGTGCACGGCGGTCGAGTACAACATTCCTGTCGTCTGGTTGATCTGGAATAACTTCGGATGGGTTTCCATTCGCGACATCCAGCTCGGAATGTTCGGCGGCCGAGAGCACGGTACGATGTTCCACGAAGGACCCAATAACAAACCGTACAATCCCGACTTTGCCGCCTGGGCGCGTGCAGCCGGTGTCGACGCAATAACCGTGACGAGGTCACAGGATCTTAAGGTCGCACTCGAGCACGCCGTTCAAGCGAACAAGCCTTTCGTTCTCGACGTACACGTCGACGCCGAAGTGCGGCCGCCATCGACCGGCGCCTGGCAGTTGCCGCCGACGCCTTACAAAGAGCCGGTGTTCGGCAAGCGCTATGTGCCCGATGCCGCGCCAGCGAAATGAAAGGCAAACGGAGACGACCTCGTGAGAGCGCAACGCAAACAGAGAGCAACTGACGACCGACCAGGAGGCGCGCCGCGCATCACCGCCATCCGTGGCGCCGCCCGGGACCATCAGCGTGTCGGCGTGCAGTCGCTCGCGCGGGCTTTCACGATCATGGAGGAAATCGCGCGCAATCGCGACGGCATAGGGTTGGCCGAACTGAGCAAGCGCGTCGGACTACATAATTCGACGACTTTCCATCTCGTGAAAACCATGGTGTCGCTCGGTTACGTGCGGCAGATGAAGGATTCGAAGCGCTATCGCATTGGCCGCCCGCTGTTCGCCCTGGCGGCTAGCGCTCTCGACGAAGTGGAAATGGTCAGTCTGGCAACGCCTGTTCTCGAAGAACTTTCGCGCGAGACCGGCGAGAGCGCGCATTTCGCGGTGCGCCAGAGCGACGCCGTAGTCGTGCTCGCCCGCACTGGCGGGAAGGGCGCCTTTCAGCTCACCGATCGCGCAGGCGCGCTACGACCCGCGCACTGCACCGCGCTCGGCAAAATCATGCTCGCCGCCCTAACACTAGAGCATCTTGAACAATTCATTGCGCGCGCCGAGCTTGAGGCGCACACGCCGAAGTCGATCACATCTGCGGAACTGCTTCGCCGCGAGATTGCCGAAGTGCGTCGCTCGGGCATTGCCTTCGACGATGGTGAATTCGATTCCGAAGTCCGCTGTGCTGCCCTGCCGGTGCGCGATTTCAGCGGGCAGGTCATAGGCGCCATTGGCATTTCCGGGCCTATCTGGCGGCTATCCATAGAGGCATTGCAAAAACGGGCGCGCCAGGTACGGACTGCTGCCGATCGCCTTTCGGCCGAATTCGGCTACTCTGGCGACATCAAGGCAGCTGTCTGAGATCGGGAGGAAATACAACATGCCACGCCACGCGAACTATGTTCCTCAAGGCGTGATTCCGGCTGTTCTGCTGCCGTTCGACAACGATTTTGCAATCGACGAAGCGAACTTCCGCAAGCACCTGCGCGACGTAGCATCGGTTGAAGGCCTGTCTGCGATTACCGTCAACGCGCACTCCACCGAGGTCGGCTCGTGCAGCTTCGAGGAGCAGAAACGCGTGCTCGAGATCGCGCAGGACGAGATCGGTGCTCGGCTGCCACTCGTCAATGGCATCTGGGCTGACGGCAGTATAGAAGCCGCGCGCATCGCTCGCATGGCGACGCAGGGCGGTGCTTCGGCACTGCTTGTCTTTCCGCCCGTGCCATTCACACTCGGACAGTCACCGGCGATGGCGCTTGCGCACTTCACTTGCATCGCCGACGCAAGCGATCTCCCGCTGATCGTGTTTCAATATCCGCTGGCAACGGGCCAGGGCTATCCGAAGGAGACGTTGCTGAAACTGTGCGAGGAAGTGCCGTCGATCCGCGCGATCAAGGACTGGATCGGCAACGTGCCGCATCATGAGTGGCACGTGCGCACGTTGCAAAATATGCCGCGTCCGGTGAACGTGCTGACTACTCACAGTTCGTGGCTGTTCCCGTCTCTCGTGCTCGGCTGCAAGGGATTGCTATCAGGCTCTGGCAGCGTGATCGCCGATTTGCAGGCGAAATTGTTTCGTGCGGTTCAGAACAATGATCTTGCAGAAGCGAAGCGTCTCAACGATCGCATCGAACCGACCGCGCGCGTGTTCTACGCCGATCCGTTTGTCGACATGCATAATCGGATGAAGGAGGCATTGGTGCTTCTGGGTAAGCTGCCCCGCGCCGTGGTGCGCCCGCCTCTGGTCAAGCTTGAGCGGCGCGAGGTTGCACTTATCCGTCAGGCGCTGGTCGAAGCGGGTTTGCTGGACAAGGATGCAAGAGACGCGGCTTAGGCCTGTCGCCTTCAGTCACAGAATCGCAAACTCGGTATTCTTTCGATCCGTCACCAGCATGCTGCCCGGATAATGCGTAATGCAGAACTCCGGCTTCACCGTTGCGATTACCGCCTGAGGCGTCACACCGCAGGCCCAGAATACAGGCAGCTCATCGTTGCGCACCTCAACGGCGTCGCCATAGTCCGGTTTGCTGATGTCCTTAATCCCAATCAGCTCCGGTTTGCCGATGTGAACCGGCGCGCCATGCACGGATGGAAATCGCGTAGTGATCTGAACCGCGCGAATGGCGTCGCGCGGCGTCATTGGCCGCATCGATACGACCATCGGCCCGCGGAACGGCCCAGCCTCCTTCGTTGCAATCGAGGTGCGATACATTGGGACATTGCAGCCGCGCGTGATGTGGCGCAGCTCGATTCCTTCGGCCAGCAACGCCTCCTCGAATGAAAACGAGCAGCCGATCACGAAGCCCACGAGATCGTCGCGCCAGAACTGACGCACGTCCTCAGGCTCGGCGACGAGCTCGCCGTTTTTCCAGACGCGGTACCGCGGCAGATCGGTTCGGATATCGAGATCGTCACCGAGTGCCGGCACGCGCGGATCGCCCGGGGCGGAGGTGCCGATCAGCGGACATGGTTTGGGATTGAGGTGGCAGAAGTGCAGGAAATCGGCCGCCAGCGCCTGCGGCAAAATGGCAAGGTTACCCTGCACGTTGCCAGGCGCGAGGCCAGCCGTAGGACCGCGATGCGTTCCGGCCCTGATTGCAAGGCGCGCCGAAAGCCCGCTGGTGGGCTCCGATGGGTCTTTTCGGCGTTGCGAGGCAAGGCTCATAAACCTCTCCGTTGCGGCGAGCCTAACATTAGCTGCCGCGTCGTTCGAGCGTCCTGCTTAATTCACGGGCAGCCGCATACGACCATGTGAGTGGCGTTGCATCAATATGAATATATCGGTTGAAAGTTGCGGCCGGATCGCGTTTGCTAATGGCATCATAGAGCCTGAACAAGGGCCGGCAGGGGAGGATGGCAATGCCGCGTCGTGCCGTCGGCATAGGCGTGCAAATGCTGCTATGGCGGCGCCTCGCGGTGTGCCGCGTTGCTGGCATTCGGGCTAATTGGTTTTTTCACAATGCCTGCGAGCTTGCCTTTGACAGTCGCACAGATGCGAACTCATCGGCACGCACGCGATCCAGAGGGAGGATCATGAGATGAGTGAAAAGTGGAAAGAGGAGGGGTGGGCGCAGGACTTCTGGTACAGCGGCAAAGTGACTCGCCGCCGTATTGTTGGCTGGGGCGGCGGCGCGATTGGCGCCCTGATGCTGGTTCCGGCGCCATGGCGGGAGGCCTTCGGGCAAGCCAAGCCGTACAAGATCGGGGCCATCAATCCGCTTTCAGGTGCGGCTGCCGCCGGCGGCAAAACAGCGCTGGTCGGCGTCCAGATGGCTGTCGATCGTATCAACAAGGCCGGTGGCGTGAACGGTCGTCCGATCGAATTGATCATCGCGGACGATGAATCGAAGCCCGATATAGGACGCCGCAAGACCAGCAAGCTCGTCGATGAAGATCAGATCGACGCACATTGCGGCGGCTTCCTGTCGAACATCTGTCTGGCCTGCATGCCGGTCTGGGAAGAAGCCAAGATCGTGAACATGATCAGCGTTTGCCTCGACACGACGCTGACTACCACTAAGTGCAATCGCTACAGCTTCCGCGTTCATGACTACGCGCCGGCGCAAGCGGTCGCGTTCGCGCCCTACCTGATCAAGACTCTCGGCAAAAAGTGGCACATCGCCTATGCCGATTACTCCTGGGGCCAGTCGACGCGTGACGCCTACGCACAGGAGATCAAGAAAGCGGGCGGCGAGGTCGTAGAGACGACCGGCATCCCGCTCGGGACCGCCGACATGACGCCCTTCCTGTCGAAGGTCACCGGTCAATTTGACGGGCTATTTGGAATCTTTTTCGGCAAGGACGGCGTCACCATCGGCAACCAGGCCTATGATCTAGGCCTGACCAAGAAGTACAAATGGGCCGGCGACGGAGCGATCGCGGAATCCACCAACCTTCCCGCGCTCGGCAACAAGATCGAGGGCTTTGTCGGCATCAACCGGTACATCCCAGTCCAGGCAGGCCCGTTCGATACACCGCAGCACAAGAAGTTCTTTGACGAGGCGAAGGAACGCCTGGCAAAGATCGATCCCTCGGGACCGCTGCCGGATCGCTACGTTCAATCGAACTTTGAAGCTATGAACGCGCTCAAAGTCGGCATGGAGAAGTCGAAATTCCGCGGCCGCGAAGACACGATGAAGCTGATCGAGGCGCTCGAAGGCCTGCAGATGAAGCTGAGTGACGACTTCCCGACCGGCGACAAACTGCTCCGCAAGGAAGATCACCAGGCGTTCCCGTTGCAGGTCATTTTCGACATCAAGGACGGGAAGCATCGCATTCTAGAAACGATAGCCGGCGACAAGACGTTCTTCCCGCCGGCCTGCAAGTTCGCCACGACCTAAGTTTCGATGCAGCCTGCTGTTGACGCTGCCGTCCCGGCCAACAAGGCCGGGGCGGGCACACAAAACCCCGTGCTCAGCACCGAGGGGGTGACGCGGAGATTCGGCGGCCTCACTGCCGTGAATAACGTCAATTTCCAGGTTAACCGCGAGGAAATTCGCGCGATCATCGGGCCGAATGGCGCCGGTAAAAGCACTTTCTTCAATTGCCTGACCGGAGTATTGCCGCCGACCTCGGGTCGCATTCTGTTCAACGGCGAGGATATCACGGGTCTTTCCCCTGACAGGATTTCGCTGAAAGGGATCGCGCGCTCCTATCAGATCACCAACATTCTGCCGAATGCGACAACGCTGGAGAACGTGCGCATTGCTGCGCAATCGCGCCGGCATGCCTGGAATATGCTCAAGCACCACAACGCTTTTCACGATCTCATTGAGAAAGCTGAGGCGGTGCTTAAGTCCGTAGGCCTCCACGCCAAAGCCGACGAACTCGCCGCCAATCTTTCGCATGGCGAGCAGCGCAACCTCGAAATCGGCATCGCGCTAGCTACCGAGCCGCAATTGCTCTGCCTGGACGAGCCGACCGCCGGGATGAGTTCGGCGGAGACGCGCGATACGGTGCAACTGGTGCGTAGCATCGCCAAGAATCTGACCATCCTGATCGTCGAGCACGATATGGAGGTGGTCATGGGGCTAGCGGACCGGATTACAGTGCTCAACTACGGCCAGGTTCTGGCTGAAGGCACGCCGGCGGAAATCCAAAGCAATCCGAAGGTGCTGGAGGTCTATCTCAGGACATGAATGCCTCCGCCGATAGCCCGCCGCTGATCGCGGTTGAGGATCTGCACACCTACTATGGCAAGAGCCACATCTTGCACGGCGTGACACTGCACGTCGGCCCGGGCGAGGTGGTTGGACTGCTCGGTCGGAACGGCGTCGGCAAGAGCACCACGCTGAAAACCATCATGGGTCTTGTGCGCCCGACCGAAGGCAGCGTGCGGCTTGCTGGACAACCAATTACCGGACTGGCCTCACACAAGGTCGCGCGTCTCGGCATCGGGTATGTGCCCGAGGACCGCCGGATCTTCCGACTGCTCACGGTGATGGAAAACCTGCGCACCGGTCTCGATCGCGAGGGCGTCACCGATGCAAGAAAGCAGGAATTGCTCGACAAGGTGTTTACCTATTTTCCCGTCCTTGCGGAGCGGCGCAATCAGGCCGGGGGTACGCTCTCGGGCGGCGAGCAGCAGATGCTCGCGATTGCGCGCGCGATGATGCTGGAGCCCAAGATCATCCTGCTCGACGAGCCGACCGAAGGCCTGATGCCGCGGATGGTTTCGCAAATCCGCACCATCGTCGATGTCCTGCATCGGGATAACGTTGCCATCCTGTTGGTCGAACAGAACGTGCCGCTGACACTTGAAGCGAGCGATCGCGTCTACATCATGGAAAAAGGCGCGGTGCGCCATCATGCGGCTGCCCGTGACCTCAAGGTGAATGACGCGGTCATTCACCAGTATCTGGGAGTCTAGGATGGAGCTTACCGCAATCCTTTACGCCATTCCGTGGGATCTGATCGTGATTCAAACGGTGAACGGCATCGTCACCGGAATGATCCTTGCGCTGATTGCGTCTGGACTGACGTTGATCTTCGGCATCATGGACGTGGTCAATTTTGCGCACGGTGAACTGTTCATGCTCGGCGCCTATATTGGCGTGGTCGTGCTGGCGACGACGGGCAATTTCTGGCTTGCGCTTTTGATTGCAACACTTGTGGTCGCGCTGCTTGGAGCCGCAATCCAGATCGCGACACTGCGACCGCTGCTCGGCCGCGATCCGCTCACGACAATTCTGGCCACCTTCGGTGTTTCACTGATTCTGCAGAACTATGCGCTCTGGCAGTTTGGCCCGGTGGCGCGCAAGATCCATGAACCGTTCAGCGGCCACTTCACGCTATTTCATCTCGAATACCCCTGGTACCGCCTGGTGATCGCAGGTCTCTCTGCGGCGATCATTGGCGGTTTCTGGATGTTCCTCAAATACGGCAAGTATGGAATCTGGATCCGCGCCACCACGCAGGACCGCGTGATGGCGCAAGCGATGGGAATTCCCGTACCCTTGGTCCACACGGCCGCCTTTGCGATTGGCGCTGGTATGGCGGCCGCGAGCGGCGTGCTGTTCGGGCCGTTGGTCGGCGTCAATCACACCATGGGGCTCGATTGGGTGCTCAAGGCCTTCATCGTCGTGGTCGTTGGTGGCATGGGTAATCTGGGCGGCTCTATTGCGGCTGCAATCTTCATCAGCTTGCTGGAAGCCTATGCGTCGATCTGGGTCAGCCCTGCACAAGCCGTCATCGTTTCCTTTATCGTGCTGATCCTCACGCTGCTGTTCCGGCCGACTGGCCTCTTTGTTCCGACACCAAAATGACAACCGCGCCGCTCGACAAACCAATCCCGCTCAAGCGATCCAGGTTGAGTCATAACGCCGTTTTCTGGATCGGCTTTGGCGTCGTGATGGCGCTCCTAGTCATTGCACCGTTGGTATTGCCGGAATTCTGGCGACGGTTTCTGACCGAGGTTTTGATCTGGGGCCTGCTCGCGATGTCATCCGATCTTTTGATCGGCTACACCGGCATGGTCTCGTTTGGCCACTCAGCTTTTTTTGGTCTCGGCATGTATGGTGCTGCGGCGGCCCTGCTCATGTTCTCCCCGCCCAGTCTGTGGCTCGCGCTTGCCTTTGGCCTTGTCGCTTCGGCAGTAATCGCGCTGTTCGTTGCCTATTTCTCGACGCGCTTGCGCGACATCTATTTCGCCATCACCACGCTGATCTTCAGTCAGATTTTCTACGTGATCATTTTCACCTGGACCGAAGTTACCGGCGGGGAGAATGGCCTTAACTTCCGGCGCCCCCCGCTTGCGATTCCGGGCCTGTTCTCGGTTCCCTTCAATTCGGAAACCCTGCATTGGTTTGTCCTGGCTGTTGTAGCTGCCTCATATCTGATCCTCCGACGCATTACGCGGTCGCCTTTCGGCATGGTCCTCCAATCCATTCGCGAGAATGAGCCGCGAACCCGCGCCATCGGATATCCAGTCGAACGCTACAAGATCGTAGCGGTGATGTTGTCAGGGCTTTTTGCGGGACTGGCGGGCGTGCTGTACGCAATACAGAACCGGTTCGCTGCGCCTGATTTCATTTTCTTCCTGGTTTCAGGCGAAGCGGTGATCTTCAACGTTATAGGAGGCATCGGCACGCTGGTTGGGCCTATTGTCGGTGCCGGATTTTTCCAGCTCATGCGCGAGCTATTGGGCCGCTTGTTCGGAGACCAGTTTCCCTATCTGATCCCGCTCGGTGTCGTTTTTATTGTGATGATCATCTTCCTGCCGCAAGGTCTTTTAGGGTTCGCGCGGCGTTGGCTCAACCGCTAATCGAGGCAAGCATGGCTGTGCGCAGGCTCGGCATCGTGATGTATGGCGTCACGGGCCGCATGGGACTTAATCAGCATCTCGAGCGTTCAATCGTGGCGATCCGGGCTCAGGGCGGCGTGGCGTTGCCAAACGGCGACCGGGTGATGCCCGATCCGATTTTGGTCGGCCGCAATGCCGAAAAAGTTGCAGCGTTGGCGCGGCGCTACGGAATTGAACGCTCTAGTACTGATCTCGACGCGGCGCTGAAAAATCAGGATGACACGGTGTTCTTCGATGCGGCGACGACCCAGATGCGCGCCGATCTGCTTACCCGCGCAATCGAGGCCGGTAAGCACATCTATTGCGAGAAGCCCGTAGCCGACGCCCTTGACAAGGCGATTGCGGTAGCAAAGCTCGCGAAAGCGAAAAAAGTCAAAAACGGTGTCGTGCAGGACAAGTTATTTCTGCCCGGCCTGCGCAAGATCAGGATGTTGCGTGATGCCGGCTTCTTCGGGCGGATGTTCGCGATTCGCGGAGAATTCGGCTATTGGGTGTTCGAGGGCGATTGGGGCCAGCCCGCCCAGCGGCCAAGCTGGAACTACAAGAACTCGGAAGGCGGCGGCATCATCCTCGATATGCTCTGCCACTGGCGCTATGTCTTCGACAATCTGTTCGGCAAGGTGCAGGCAGTGACCTGTCTCGGCGCCACTCACATTCCGAAGCGAGTGGATGAGAACGGAAAGGTTTATGATGCCGATGCAGACGATGCGGCTTATGCGACGTTCAGGCTTGAGAATGGCGTGATCGCGCACATGAATTCGTCCTGGTGCGTACGGGTGCGCCGCGACGACCTGGTCACATTCCAGGTCGATGGCACGCATGGTTCGGCGGTTGCCGGCTTGACCCGGTGCTGGACCCAGCATCGGGTTAACACGCCACGGCCGGTCTGGAATCCCGATGTTCCGCAGACGATGGATTTCCAGTCACAGTGGGAGGAGGTGCCGGAAAATATAGTCTACGAGAACGGCTTCAAATTGCAGTGGGAAGATTTCATCCGCCATGTGGCCGCAGATACGCCCTGGCACCACGGACTTATCGAGGGCGTCAAAGGTGTTCAGCTCGCAGAGCTTGGCTTGCAAAGCTGGAAAGAGCGGCGCTGGATCGACGTGCCCGACCTCAAGATATAGGAGCAAGGCGTGACCACGCTTGTCCTACCCACAACCGATCGCAAACTTGAGCCTTATACGACGGGCGAGCCGATTGTTTTTCCTTCCAAAGAGGCTGCCAAAAATTTCAACCGCATCGCGTTTGCGGCCGCGCACGTCGTGGCGGATCCACTGGCCGATACCGACCCCTGGCTCGATACCGCGATTGATTGGGAGAAGACCGTCCATTTTCGGCACTATCTATGGGATCTCGGCCTCGGTGTTGCCGAAGCAATGGATACGGCACAGCGGGGCGGAGGACTCGATTGGGCGGCTGCACGAGAGCTGATACGTCATACCCTTGAGGCCGCAAAGGGTCGTCCGGGCGTAAGGGTCTGTTGCGGGATCGGCACCGACCATCTCGATCCGGGTCCAAACGTTCATATCGACGACATCATTCGCGCCTACGAAGAGCAGATCGAGACAATCGAAGCGATGGGCGGCCGCCTTGTGGTGATGGCCAGCCGGGCACTTGCGGCGGCGGCAAAAAGCCTGGACGACTATGCGAGGGTCTACGGACGCATCCTGCGCC
>DAISKM010000075.1:0-10772 GCA_036820945.1 Pseudolabrys sp. | reverse complement strand
ACGGTGCCGGCGGAGGGATTTGAACCCCCGACCACCCGCTTACGAAGCGGATGCTCTACCGCTGAGCTACGCCGGCTGGAACCGCGCAACTGATATCGGCGCGGACCTCGCTTGGCAAGCAATACGCACCCGGCCCGCCATGCTGTGACTAGCGGAACAATTGCCGCAGGCGCTGCCATGCGTCGTTCGCTGGCGCCCCTGAGGTTTCCGGCACCGGATCGCGATCAAGGCCTAAATCAAGTCCCGGATCGTCAGGCGCATGCACCAAAGGGATGACAGGCTGCGCCGGGGCCGTTTTGCTGAACATGCTCGATTTTGCGCGCGTGCGCGGCTTGCCGGCAGGTTTGTTCTCCGGCGCTGCGGGCGGCGGCTCCGGCATCGCAGGCGTATCGGCGGGAGGCGTCGTAACCTCGATGACAGGACGAGTCACGCCGATTTCTGCCAGTGGAACTTTCCACTCCCAGCCGTCAAGCCGTCCGCTCGGCGATACAGGCAGCCAGCGCTCGGACACGACGCCGTCTGCGGTCCAAACCGGATCTCCGGATGCACGCATCGCGCGTGCCATCCATTCGCGGACACGGCCTTCGTCACCGTGCTCGGTTTCCTCGATCTCCGCCATCAAGGTCGCACCACGCCGCGTAGGTGCAGATAGATGAGGTGCGATCGCGCTGCGCGCTGTCGCGAATTCGCGCGCATCGAGCGCAGCTCGAGCAACTGCCAGCGCGCCTTCGAGTCGGCCAGGAACCTTGCTGGCGAGCTTCTGCATGCGGGCAAGACGGTCCCGCGCGCTGTCGCCCAATCTAAGGTTGGCGTAGCTTTCCGCGATATCTGGGTGCGGATTGATCGTCCACGCAGCTTCCAGGATTTTTCGTGCCTTGCGCGGCTCGCCGGACTCGGCCAGCCGACGACCTGCCAGTGCCACCGCCGGCACGAGATCCGGTGCGAGCTTGACCGATTCGAGCACCAGTTTTCGTGAGCTGTCGCGGTCGATATCCTCAAGCGCCTGGGCGCGGGCGACAAGCAGCACAGCACGCTTGCGGCGATAATCGGATTTTTCCAGTGAAGGCTTCATCTGATCGAGCGCTTCAAGCGCGCCAGCCCAATCACCGGCCGCGCAGCGATAATCGAGCACAGCCTGTCCGGCCCACGCGACCGCAGGACTGATCCTCGCCGCTTCCTCAGCCGCATGCCGCGCGGCGGGGCCATCGTTGCGGCGCTGCGCTTCTATATAGAGACCGCGCAAGCCCAACAGCTTTGTTTCGTGGCGCCGGGTCATCTCTCGAAATGCACGCTCGGCCGTGGTTCGATCGCCCGCCATCTGGGCCGATTGCGCGGTGAGCAACTGCGCGAGCGGATCTCCGGGAGACAGACGTGCCGCCTCGTCGGCGGATTTACGCGCGAGTTGCAGATCCCCGGCCCCGATTGCGATCAGACCGCGGCTGACCGCCAGATAGCCTTTGACCGCGCGCCTGTGCCGGAAAAACAAAGATACTTGCTCGGGCGATCGCAAAATACTGCGCACGATCGACCACAGCAGCGTGACTATGAGCACGAGTACGGCGATCGCAAAGGCGGCAAGCAGCACCGACGTTTCGAGGCGGTAGCCCAGCCAGGTAATTGCAACTTCGCCCGGACGATCGGCGATCCAGGCAAAGCCGGCGGCAATGATCGTGACCGACGCCAGAAAAAGAACGATGCGGATCATCCGAACCTCATCGCCTGCCCAGCGCGCGCGTGGCGTCGCCAACGAGTTGACGCGCGGCAGTGAGCGCCGCTTGTCGGGCCCGGGCCTTGTCGATCCAGCTCTGTGCTGGCGCGCGAATCGCGGCGTCGAGCTTGCCGAGATCGGTGAGCGCAGCATCGATATCGGCGTGCGCGGATTCGACCTCGATTCGTGCGATCACCGTCGACGCGTCGTTGCCAGCCGGCGCACCAACCGGGCGGATGCGCACCAGCCTGCTGGCATTGGCCTCGATCCGCTCCAGGAAACTTCCGCCCTGTCCTTGCGAGCCTGCTGCCTTGGACATTGCGGGAATCAGGGCGCTCAATTCCTGCCCTAGTGCGGCTGCGGTTGGCACGCCGTTTGCTGCAAATGGCGTCAGCAGCTTTAGTGTATTTTCGTCCACGCCGAGAGCCCTTGCTGCCTCCAATTCGGCGACGAAGGGCACGCCGCTCACGACCGCGTCGCGAAGCGCTGTTACGGTCTGTGCAAGCCTTGCACCAATGTCGACCGGATTCGAATTGTTCGTCTGCTCAAGCACAGCGATCCGCTTTTGCAGGGCGTCGACATCAGCAGGAGACATCCCGGCAGAGGTATTCCTGCTGAGATCCTGCAGGCTGCTCCGCAACTGCGTGACCGACTTCTCGGCCGCGTCCGCCCGCGCGCGTGCATCGGCAGCGCCGGCAGCGGCTTCCTCGCTGTGCTTGTTGAGCGTAGTCAACGCAATGCCGAGCGATTTCATGGCGTTGTCGGCTGCAGAAAGCCGCTCTGAAACACTCGAATCGTTTGCCGGAATTTTTGCGAGTGCCGTCTCGATCTTTGCTATCCGCTGCACAAGTCCATCGAGCTGCGCGTTTGAGTCGGTTGATACCGCGTGACGGACTGGGGCTCCGCCGGCCAGCCAGAGGGCGAGGAACCCAATTGTAGCAACCGCTGCGCCAGTTATTCCGCCGACAAGCGCCGGCCTGCTGAGCCACGACGACCTACCGGGCGACGAATTCGCATACCCGATGGATTCCTGTTTCGATTCGGCTCGCGTCTCCGCTTGATCGGCGGGCTTGGCGTGTTCTGGCTCGGGCGGTCCAGACGGCTCGGAGGGAGGACGACCGGTTGCTGCTTCTGGAACCTCTGTCGCGGTCAAATCGATAGTCGGCGCCCGGCGCTTTCGGCGGGGCGCGCCTGCCGCAGGGTCAGATGTTGAGCGCTTATCGGGCATGCGCGCTTCCTCCGCGAATCGCCTCAACCCCGCAGTCAGGAAATAACGCAAATGTCGGGGCTGCGCCAATCATCAAGCGGTCGCCTGTAAAAGTTCAATCAATGCGGCTTCATCGGGGCGACTGGCGATATCGATCCGGCTGGCATCTGCGAGGGGCTCGGCCACTTGCGACGACAGACAAAAATGGCGCACCGCAAGCGCCGGGGCTACGACGCCGGCCATCTTTGCACCCGCCACGTAGCTGTCAGCGGCTCTGCGGGAGAAATGCATCACCGCGTCAATTATACCGGCCTCGAGCGCATCCCTGAGAGTCGGTGGAAACGGCAAAGCGACCGCGCGATAGACAACACGCATTTCGGCAGCAATTCCGCGCGTCGAGAGCGCCCCGACGAGATCGGCTGCACGATCCTCGCCGGCAAGATATAGCAGAGGCGCATTTCGATCGGGTCGACGGATCCTGATAAGTTGCAGAAGATCACGTACGCCGCCATCTGCCGACAAGACGTCTTCGAATCCGCTTTCGCGTGCAGCTTCCGCGCTGCGCCGACCGACCGCAAACAGCGGCAGCTTCATGAGCGCGTTGCCCGACGAATTCTCCCTTATGGCGTTTGCCGCATTTGCGCTGGTGACTATGGTCCCACTCCACTCGCCTTCAAAGTTGGCGGCTATTGGCTCGATGCGCATGAGTGGCGTCACCAGCACCTCATGTCCGCGTGCCCGGAGCGCCGTGGCGGTTCGTTCGCCATCAACTCGTGGGCGCGTGACGACAATGCGCATGTCACTCGCCCTTGCCCATCAATCGAAATATCCTGGCCCGGCACGATGCTTGAGCTCGCGTCCAGCTTCGGTCCCGATCGTGGCCGCGTCCTTGCGGTCGCCAGTGCCTGTGATGTCGAGTGCCGCGCTTCCGTCCGGTCGCGCGATGAGTCCGCGGAATTGCACCGTGCTTGCCGTTACGATCGCATGACCTGCGATCGGAGTTTTGCATGAGCCATCGAGAGCGGCGAGAAAAGCGCGTTCGCATGCGATGGCTGTCGACGTGTCGGCATCATCGATGCGCGCGACGATGCCGCGCATCCGCGCATCGTTTGCCCGCGTCTCGATCGCGATCGCGCCTTGTCCGACGGCCGGCAGGAATTCTTCAGCACTCATGATCCTGGTGGCTTGACCCGCCAGCCCAAGCCGTTTCAATCCTGCGAGCGCGAGCAGCGTCGCATCGGCTTCGCCCGCTTCGAGCTTGCGAAGGCGAGTTTCCACGTTGCCACGCAGCGGCATCACGATCAGATCGGGCCGCGTACGCTTCGCTATCGCCTGACGGCGAAGCGATGCAGTTCCGAGCCTTGCGCCTTTAGGCAATTCCGAAAGCGTGCGCGCCTTGTGGCTGATGAAAACATCGCGGGGATCCTCGCGTTCGAGACATGCCGCCAGCACCAGCCCCTCCGGCAGCACGGTGGACATGTCCTTTGCCGAGTGAACCGCGAGCTCGATGCGCCCGACAAGAAGCGCTTCCTCGATTTCCTTGGTAAACAGACCTTTGCCGCCTTCTTCCGCGAGTGGCCGATCCTGGATGGTATCGCCGCTGGTACGAATGACGACGAGTTCGATTTCCTCCTCGGTCATGTTCATGGCCGCAGCCAGACGCGCGCGTACCGCGCGTGCCTGGACCATGGCCAATGGGCTGCCGCGCGTACCTATGCGCAACGAGACTGTGGATTGCGCCATGTCACCTCGCGATGCTAGGCCGGACCGGGGTCGGCCCAAGCGTCAGGACTAGCTATTATTTCAGCTGCCGTCACCCTGCTCGGGCGCAAGCCATTGAGGAACTGATGATTGTCCTCGGCATCGAGACGACGTGCGACGAAACCGCCGCCGCGGTAGTTCAACGTTCTGAAGACGGCCAGGGCAGGATCCTCTCCAACGTGGTGCTATCGCAAATCGTCGAGCACGCCGCGTTCGGCGGTGTCGTGCCGGAAATCGCCGCCCGCGCACATGTAGAAGTTCTGGATGCTGTCATCGCCAATGCCATGACACAGGCCGGTCGAGATTACGATGCCATCGATGGCGTCGCCGCCGCTGCCGGCCCTGGCCTGATCGGCGGGGTCATTGTCGGTCTGACCACCGCGAAGGCGATTGCACTCGTCAAGAATAAACCGTTGCTTGCAGTCAATCACCTGGAAGCTCACGCCCTCACCGCCCTCCTCACTGACAGAGTCGCCTTTCCCTACTGCCTGTTCCTGGCGTCTGGCGGTCATACCCAGATCGTGGCAGTTCGCGGGGTAGGCAACTATGTGCGCCTTGGCACCACCCAGGACGACGCGATCGGCGAGGCCTTCGACAAGACCGCAAAACTCCTCGGACTCGGCTATCCAGGCGGACCACAGGTCGAGAAGGAAGCCGGGCGCGGCAACGCGACGCGCTTCAAGCTACCCCGGCCGATGCACGGACGGAAGGATGCCGATTTTTCGCTCTCGGGCTTGAAGACCGCGCTGCGGCTGGAAGCGGAAAAGATCGCGCCGCTCAGCGACCAGGACGTGGCCGACCTTTGTGCGGCTTTTCAAAAGGCCATCGTGGATGTTGTATTCGACCGGCTACGTGCCGGGCTGGTGCTTTTCCGCTCGCGCATCGGCGTGCCCAGCGCGCTCGTTGCAGCGGGAGGGGTTGTCGCGAACCAGGCGGTGAGAAAGGTGCTTAATCGACTTGCCTTCGAGGTCGGCACCACGCTCGTTCTACCTCCGCCCGAATTGTGCACCGACAACGGTGCGATGATCGCGTGGGCCGGCTGCGAACGCCTGGCGCTCGGCCTCACCGACCCGCTGAATATAGCGCCGCGTGCTCGCTGGCCGCTTGACGAGATCGCCGCCGCCGAAGGGCTGCGGCGGCGCACAGCTGCATACAAGTAGGCGGACCAGCGAACGACATGAGCATTCAACGGATCGCTGTGCTTGGTGGCGGCGCCTGGGGCACGGCGCTTGCACTGACCTGTGCGCGTGCCGGACGGCAAGTCATTCTTTGGGAATATGAGCAACGGAACGCCGAAACTCTGGAAAAAAATCGCGAAAGCCGCTTTCTGCCCGGCGTACGCGTCGACGAAAGCATCAAGATAACGCGCGATCTTAAAGAGACCGCGGGTGGCGATGCAATTCTCATCGTGGTTCCAGCGCAGGCAGTACGATCGGTGGTGTCCTGTCTGACATCGTCGATCAAAAAAAATATGCCGCTCATCGCTTGCGCCAAAGGAATCGAGCACGGCACGCATAAATTCATGACCGAGATCATTGCCGAATGTGCGCCGAACGCACTGCCCGCAATCCTCTCCGGGCCCAGCTTCGCGGCCGATGTCGCGCGCGGATTGCCCACGGCGGTCACTATCGCGGCAACGGATGCCAAGGTCGCGCTCGACCTGGCACATGCGTTGAACGCCGGCACTTTCCGTCCCTACCACTCGACCGATGTTCGCGGTGTCGAACTGGGCGGTGCAACGAAGAACGTCCTTGCTATCGCCGCAGGCATTGTCACGGGAAAAGGATTGGGCGCCAGCGCCTCGGCGGCGCTCACGACGCGCGGTTTCGCCGAGCTGGTGCGTTTCGGCAAAGCATACGGAGCCAAGACCGAAACCTTGATGGGCCTGGCCGGTCTCGGCGATCTAGTTCTCACCTGCGGAACTCCGCAGTCGCGAAATTTTTCCTGCGGCGTAGCCCTGGGGAAAGGCGAGGACCCGCATACCGCTGCGCACGGCAACCTGGCGGAAGGCATTTTCACGGCGCCGGTGCTTCTGGAGATGGCGCGCGAGAAAGATGTGGAGATGCCGATCGCCAGTGCCGTCGCTGCGGTGCTATCGAAAAGCATGAGTGTGGATGCAGCGATCGAATCGTTGCTGACACGGCCGCTCAGATCGGAATGAAGCCATGGCATATTGGTTGCTGAAGACGGAGCCAGAGGAATATTCCTGGGACGACCAGGTCAAGCGTGGCGCAAAGGGTGAGGCCTGGACCGGCGTACGCAATTTCACGGCGCGACGGCATCTCAATGACATGAAGAAGGGCGACAAGTTCTTTTTCTATCACACAGGCGACGAGAAACAGGTCGTCGGGATCGGCGACGTAATCCGCGAGTCTTTCCCGGATCCAACGGCAGCGAAAAACGAGCCGTGGGTAGCGGTCGCGACTGTGGCCGACAAGCCGTTGCCCAAGCCGGTAACGCTCGCGGCTATCAAGGCCGAACCGAGGCTCAAGGATATGGCACTGGTCAAATACGGGCGGCTATCGGTGCAGCCGGTGACCGAGGTGGAGTGGAAGTTGGTGTGCAAAATGGGCGGGATGAAATAGGGAGGCGGCAATGAATTTTGCGCATGTCAATCTTCTTTCGATTCTTGTCGCTGCCGTGGCCGCCTGGATTTTCGGCGGCATTTACTACACCGCGCTGAGCAAGCCCTGGATGGCGGCCCAGGGCAAAACTTTGGAACAATGCAAGGCGGAGCAGGACGCCAAGTCCATCCTGGCGAAGGGAGCGCCTTTCGTCGTGGTTTTTATTAGCGAGCTCATCATTGGTTGGGCGCTCTACGGCATCTTATTGCACATGAACATGTTCAGCGTGCGCGCCGGCATCATCTCGGCCGCCCTATGCTGGTTCGGCTTTGTGTTGACGACGATCGCGACAAACAATGCCTTTAGTAACCGGCGTCCGATGCTTACCTTGATCGACAGCCTCGGCTGGCTCGGCGCTTTTCTGATTATCGGCGCTATCGTCGGCGGCTTTGGAGCCTGAAGCCCTGAAACTCCCGGAACCGGGGTTCTGCACCTTGTCGGTCGCGCAAATGCCGTCGCATAATGCAGCCGATAAACGAATAAGTGCCTGCCGCGTAACAGGGCGGGTCGGGAGGAATGTCGATGTCCGACAAGGTCTATGACGTGCCGGCCGAATGGCGCAAACGCGCTTATGTCGATGAAGCCAAATACAAGGAGTGGTATGCGCGATCGGTCAAGGACCCGAACGGGTTCTGGGCGGAGCACGGCAAGCGCATCGACTGGATCAAGCCCTTCAGCAAGATCAAGAACACGTCCTACGACCCCGACAACGTGTCCATCAAATGGTTCGAGGATGGCACGCTGAACGTCTGCTACAACTGCGTTGACCGCCATCTTGCCAAGCGGGGCGATCAGACCGCGATCCTTTGGGAAGGCGATGACCCGAAGGAGGACAAGAAACTCACTTATAAGCAGTTGCATGCAGACGTCTGCCGCTTTGCGAACGTGCTCAAGGCGCGCGGCGTCAAGAAAGGCGACCGCGTCACCATCTACATGCCGATGATTCCCGAAGCGGCGATCTCCATGCTCGCCTGCGCCCGCATCGGCGCCATCCATTCCGTCGTGTTTGGCGGCTTCTCGCCGGATTCGCTCGCCGGACGCATCGAGGACTGCAAATCGAGCGTGGTCGTCACCGCCGATGAAGGCATTCGCGGGGGCCGCAAAATTCCGTTGAAGGCCAATACCGATGCAGCTTGCGAGAAGGCCGGAGGCGTAACGTCGATAATCGTCGTCAGGCGCACGAATGCACCGATCAACATGAAGTCCGGCCGCGACATTTACTACGACGAAATAGCGAAGACAGTTCCAGCTGACTGCCCCTGCGAGGAAATGAACGCAGAGGATCCGCTGTTCATTCTTTACACATCCGGCTCTACCGGCAAGCCGAAAGGCGTGTTGCATACGTCGGGTGGCTATCTTGTCTTCACGTCGATCACGCACCAATACGTGTTCGACTATCACGAAGGCGAGATCTACTGGTGCACGGCGGACGTCGGTTGGGTTACCGGTCACAGTTACATCGTCTATGGCCCGCTCTCCAACGGCGCCATCTCGATGATGTTCGAAGGCGTGCCTAACTATCCGACCAACTCCCGATTCTGGGAGGTCTGCGACAAGCACAAGGTCAACATCATCTACACCGCGCCGACTGCCATCCGCGCGTTGATGCAGGGCGGCGACGAGCCGGTCAAGAAAACTTCGCGCAAATCACTGCGTCTGCTCGGTACGGTAGGCGAGCCGATAAACCCCGAGGCATGGGAGTGGTACTACCGCGTTGTCGGAGAAGGTCGTTGCCCGATCGTCGATACGTGGTGGCAGACCGAGACCGGCGGCATCCTCATCACGCCCCTGCCCGGCGCAATCAGGCTCAAGCCCGGCTCGGCGACCCAACCGTTCTTTGGCGTGCAGCCGGTGATCGTGGACGCCGAGGGTAAAGTGCAGCAGGGCGCAACAAGCGGCAATCTTTGCATTGCCGACTCGTGGCCGGGACAGATGCGCACGGTGTACGGCGACCATCAGCGGTTCGTCGATACGTATTTCAAGACCTATCCCGGCAAGTACTTTACAGGCGATGGCTGCCGCCGCGACGAGGACGGCTTTTACTGGATCACGGGTCGCGTCGATGATGTCATCAATGTCGCGGGCCACCGGCTCGGTACAGCCGAGGTCGAAAGCGCGCTGGTCGCACATCCGAAATGTTCGGAGGCCGCCGTTGTCGGCTACCCACATGACATCAAGGGCCAGGGCATCTACGCCTACGTCACGTTGATGGCGGGGGTGCAGCCCAGTGAGGAGCTGCGCAAGGAGCTGGTCCAGTGGGTGCGAAAGGAGATCGGTCCGATCGCCTCGCCCGACCTGATCCAGTTCGCGCCAAGTCTGCCGAAAACCCGCTCCGGCAAGATCATGCGCCGAATTCTTCGCAAAATCGCCGAAGACGAATTCAGCAACCTCGGAGACACCTCAACGCTGGCCGACCCGGCCGTGGTCGATGACCTGGTCAACAACCGGCAAAATAAGAAGGTGGCGAAAGCGGGGGCCTGAGCCGCCTTTGACGCAGGCGCCGCCACAGCTGCGGGTTTTTAGACCCAAAGCTGTGCGTTGTTGCTATTTTTCGCTGAAGTTTCGCGACGAGGACACAATTTAGCGGCAACTATCCGGGTATGGCGCGTCCGCGCACTTCCCCACAGCCGGAAGTTCCCGGCCTCGCCGCTCGAAGAATTGCCGCCGATCTTCTCGACGGAGTTCTGCGGCGGCGGATAGCGCTCGACGACCTCCTCTCCGGCAAGAATGCACATCCGGGTCTGCCGGCCCTTGCCGATCGCGACCGCGCCTTGGCCCGCCGGCTGATAGCTACCGTCTTGCGTCGGCTCGGCACCTTGCGCCATCTGCTTGGCGGATTTCTCGAAAAGGGATTTCCTTCCGATGCGCCACGGGTTGAGACAATCTTGTTGCTCGGCACGGCGCAAATTCTGTGGCTCGAGGTTCCGGACCACGCCGCTGTCGACCTGTCCGTGCGGCTCGCCCAGGCCGACCGCCGCGCCGCGCGTTACGCCGGGCTCGTCAACGCGGTGTTACGGCGTGTAGCTCAGGGCGGCACACCCCAACCCGATGGTCTTCGCGACACGCCGGAATGGTTGTTGAAACGCTGGAGCAGGAACTACGGCAGGGATACCGCGCGTGCGATCGCAGCCGCGAATGGCCACGAACCCGCGCTCGATCTCACGGTGAAAAGCGATCCAAAATCCTGGGCGGACCGGCTGCGCGGCCGGGTGCTGCCGACCGGCTCAGTGCGCACATTGGCCCACGGCGCAGTCTCGCTGTTGCCGGGATATTCTGAAGGCGCATGGTGGGTGCAGGACGCCGCCGCAGCCCTCCCGGTTCGACTATTCGGTGATATTCGCGGAATAAACGTTGCCGACTTGTGCGCGGCACCCGGCGGAAAGACAGCGCAACTCGGACTGGCTGGGGCGAATGTTATTGCCGTCGATCGCTCGCCGGCCCGGCTCAACCGTCTTCGTGAGAATCTTGCCCG
>DAISKM010000074.1:0-10777 GCA_036820945.1 Pseudolabrys sp. | reverse complement strand
GCGATCTCGCTTCTCTTCAGTTTCCTCTACCCTGAGCACGAGCGGCGGCTCGGCTCGCTACTGCGAGCTGCGCTGCCGGATGTTCCGATCTATCTGTCATCGGATGTATTGCCCGAGATCAAAGAGTTCGAGCGCACGAGCACGACCGCCGTTTGCGCTTACGTTGGGCCTATTCTCACCTCTTATTTACAGCGGTTGGAAAAGGTCATGCGCGATCACGCCCTGCCGCCACTCCACTTGATGGGCTCGAACGGAGGCGTGCTCGAAGCCGCCGAGGCCATCGCCATGCCAGTAATGGCCGTGGAGTCGGGACCCGCAGCCGGAGTGGTTGCTGCGACGCTGGTGGCGCGCCAAACGGGACGCCTCGACCTCCTCTCGTTTGACATGGGGGGCACGACGGCCAAGGCGAGCTTGATTCGTGGTGGTCAGTACGAGACGACGCCGGACTACGAGGTCGGCGGCAGATCAAGCATGCGGCGCTGGATGAGCGGCATCGGTCATCCCATTCGCGTGCCCGTCATCGACCTCGCCGAAGTCTCCGCGGGGGGTGGATCAATCGCCTGGGTCGACCAAGCCGGCGCCCTGCGGGTCGGCCCGAAAAGTGCGGGCGCTAACCCGGGTCCCGCATGCTATGCCTGTGGCGGCACCGAGCCGACCGTCACCGACTGCAACCTCCTGCTCGGGTACCTCGACAAGGGGTCGCTGCTTGACGGAGAGCTCTCGATCGACCACGTGGCAGCTGTCACTGCCGTCCGCACCTGGCTTGCCGAGCCGCTAGGAGTTGATCTACGCACGGCTGCTTCTGCCGTCATCGATGTGGTCAATCACGCCATGGCGGAAGTTCTGAAGATAGTCTCGGTCCAGCGCGGGCACGATCCGCGTGATTTTGTGCTAGTCGCCTTCGGTGGGGCAGGGCCCCTGCACGCCGCTGCGCTCGCCAGCGAGCTCGGCATTGCCGAGGTGATCTGCCCGCCGATTCCTGGAGCCTTCTCGGCGCTCGGCTTGGTCGGCACGGATTTGAAGCGTGACTACGTGCAGACGCTATTCACCACCGCCGACATCGCCGATCCTGCAGCGGTAGAGGCTGCTTTCGTTGTACTTGAAAGCAAGGGGGTGGCGATGCTGGACAGAGCGGGCGTCGCGCCGGAACGGCGGCGGTTCGAGCGTTCTGTCGACGCGCGTTATCCTCGGCAATCCTATGAGCTCCAGGTGCCAGTTCCGCCCGGCGCGGTTGACACGGCATCACTAGAGAAGATTGCGGAGAGCTTTCACGCCCGTCACCTGAAAACCTATGGCCACCAGAACCGTGACGAGCCGGTACAGCTCGTCAACGTCCGTGTTGCAGCGATCGGCGCAATTCCGCCGCTGTTGGTCCGAAACAAGACGTCTCCTGGGGGTACAAACCCCGTCAAGTCGGAACGCCAGATCTGGTTTCGTGAAACAGGGGCGATCAAGGCCATGATCTATGATCGTAGGCTGATGCCGTCGGGACTAACGCTGTCTGGTCCGGCGGTGATCGAGTCGCTCGAGTCAACCATTCTTATACCCCCCGATTGGCAGGCAAAGATGAACCAGGACGGCTTCATTCTACTACAACGGATCCGGTGAAACTGACCGACACATTGCAGCGGCCCTCACAAGCGGTGGACGGTGAAAGCGTACTGCACCATGGTGCATGATCACCAGAAAACATGCTCTATTCTGTGGATTGGCGAGGCAAAAAATGCACCAGACGCTACAGAAGGCGGATCCCGCCGCCTTCGAAATTATCAAGAACAGTTTCTACAAGATCGCTGAGGAGATGCGGGTGGTTCTAGCAAAAACTGCCTATTCGCCGCTGTTGAAATCGGCTGGCGATTACTCCTGTGGGTTGTTTGACGCTCGGGGCGAAATGGTGGCGCAAGGGCCGGATCTGCCGATCCATCTCGGCTCGATGCCCGATGCGGTCCGAGCTGTGGTGGCGGCTTTCGCATCCGACGTGCATGAGGGCGATGTCTTTATCCACAACGATCCTTACTTCGGCGGGAGTCATTTGCCGGATGTGAATGTGGTGCGGCCAGCGTTTTGCGATGGCCAGCTTCTCGGTTACGCGTGCCTGCGCGCGCACTGGCCGGATATCGGCTCCGCCACGCCGGGCAGTTACGGCGCGGTCACTGAGATCTTCGGCGAAGGCTTGCGAATGCCGCCCCTTCGGCTCATTACCCGCGGGGCGCTCAATATTGATTTAGAAAAGCTCATTCTGGCGAACGTCCGCACTCCTGACGAACGCAAGGGCGATCTTGGTGCCCAGCTTGCGGCAACGCTGCGCGCCGTCGAACGCTTAAAGCAGCTCGCCCAACGCCATGGCAGCACCGAGCTCATCGGCTATATGAAACAGGTCATGGATTACTCGGACCGGCTCATGCGCACTACGCTCATGGGCCTTCCGGACGGAGAGGGATATTTCGAAGATTACTGCGATGGCGACGGCATCGCGGACAACTCGTCCGGCGAGGATGCGCGGTTTCGCATTTGCCTTTCCATAAGGAAGGCGGCCGACAAACTGATCGTGGATTTTGCCGGCACCGACCCGCAAGTAAAGGGGCCAATGAACGCGCCGCTGTCCGTCACTGCGTCGGGCATTTTTTGCGGCCTGAAGACCGCTGTCGATCCGAGCAATCTCATTCCGGCCAATTCTGGCTGCTGGCGCGGCATTGAGATCAAAGCGAGCGAGGGCTTGGTGGTCAACGCGGCGTTTCCCGCGCCCGTGGTCTATGCCAATCACGAGATGTCACATCGCGTGGCTGATATGGTGATGGGCGCACTCGTAAACTTCCTGCCGAGACAGGTGATGGCCTGCAGCCAGGGCACGTCGGCGATCTTAACTTTGGGCGGCACCGACCCGCGCAGCGGCCGGCACTATGTTTCGTACGAGACGGTCAAAGGAGGATACGGGGCGCGGCCCAACAAGGACGGCATCAATTGTATTGCCAGCGGCATATCCAACACGATGAACACGCCGGTGGAAATTATGGAAATGACTTTTCCGGTGCGAATCGAGCGATACGAGGTCAACCCGGATTCCGGCGGCGCCGGACGTTACCGGGGAGGTTGTGGCGCAAGGCGGGTTTGGCGCCTACTGGCGGGCGCTGATGCGACTGGAGCGCTGTGCATGGAGCGAATGACCTCGCCGCCCTTTGGTTTGCTCGGCGGTGCACCCGGTGCCGCCGCGGTGGTGAAGCTCACGACCGCTGACGGGGTTACGCGTGACCTGCCGAGCAAGGGAGCATTCGCCGCGCCGGCGGGCTCCATCATCGACATGATCACGCCCGGCTCGGGTGGTTTTGGCCCAGTCGCAGAACGCGATGCCGCTGCTATCGGCCGAGACCTGGTTGATGGCTACGTGAGTGTGGCGGCAGCGGAACGCGAGTATGGCATCGTGGATGCCGAAGCGTTGCGAAGAGCAGCCGCTTCGGAGGACGCCAGGTGACCTATATCCCGAACTCCATCGAGGCGCGCGACGTCGCAAGCCTCGTGCATATGCAAACGAACCTTCGCACGCACCAGCAAGATGGACCACTCGTCATTGCGCGCGGCGAGGGCTGTCTCGTGTTCGACGAATCCGGTCAGGAGTACATCGAAGCGGTTGCCGGGCTTTGGTGCGCCGCGCTTGGCTTCGGCTCCGAGCGACTCGCCAAGGTCGCCTACGAGCAGATGTGTAAGCTTGGCTACTACCACCTCTATCGCCATCGCTCCACCGAGCCGGCTATCGCGCTGGCGGAGGAACTTCTCAAGATCGCGCCCGTCCCTATGGCCCGCGTCGTCTTCCAATGCTCGGGCTCGGAAGCGAACGACACCGCGATCAAGCTCGCCTGGTATTATTGGGACGCTGTCGGACAACCGCAACGCACCAAGATCATCTCGCGCCGAATGGCATACCACGGCAATACCTGCGCCGCCGTGAGTCTGTCCGGGAAGCCAGACATGCATGTAGGATTTGGCTTGCCCTTCACGCATTTCAAACACACAGAATTTCCCCATTATTACCGTCAGCACAAGCCTGGCGAGAGCGAGGTGGAATTTTCGACGCGCATGGCCGAGGCACTAGAGATTCTCATTCGAACAGAAGGACCTCAAACTATTGCTGCATTTTTCGCAGAGCCTGTCATGGGCGCCGGCGGCGCGATCCTT
Source organism: Pseudolabrys sp. (assembly GCA_036820945.1). Taxonomy (GTDB): domain Bacteria; phylum Pseudomonadota; class Alphaproteobacteria; order Rhizobiales; family Xanthobacteraceae; genus Pseudolabrys. The sequence goes on along the minus strand of DAISKM010000074.1, from coordinate 6,607 downwards.
CCCCCGCAAAGCTACTTCGAGAAGATCCAGGACGTCTTGCGCAAATATGACATCCTGTTGGTTGCCGACGAGGTGATTTGCGGCTTTGCCCGCACCGGCGAAATGTGGGGCTCTCAGACCTATGGGGTCCGGCCCGACATGGTGACCTCAGCCAAGGCCCTTTCAGCCGCTATGCAGCCCATTTCAGCGGTGTTCATCAACGATCGGATCCACGAAGCGATGCTCGCGCAGTCAGATAAGTTCGGCAACTTTGCGCACGGTTTTACCTATGCTGGGCATCCCGTCGCAGCGGCAGTTGCGCTCGAAGTGCAGAGGATCTACGCGGAATTGGATATCGTCAGCCGCGTCAAACGCCTGGCTCCCCTATTCCAGTCAGCATTGGGCCGGTTGAAATCGCATCCGCTCGTTGGTGATGTGCGAGGGGTGGGCCTAATCTCGGGCATCGAGCTGATGCGCGACGCCCGCAGGCGCATTCCCTTCGACCGTGCCATCAATGTCGGTGCGCGCGTCGACGAGGCCGCAAAGCGGCGCGGGCTCATCTTACGAGTGGTCGGCGATCGGTTGGTGTTCGCTCCGCCACTGGTGATAGAGCCGCCGCAAATCGAACAGATTGGCGAGCGACTCGAACAGGCCTTGGACGATGTTAGTATCGAGCTGAAGAATGAAGGCAGCTTGCGATGAATCTCGTGTCCCTCCGAAAACATCAACTCGGGAATCTCTGTGGCACTCTAGTTGGTTCAAATTCCCTGTTTCACGCACGCAAATTCGCTGTTCCTTCGCAAAAATTCCCCGTTCTGACAAATCGGTATGCTGAAGCCTGAGCGCACATCGCCCTGCTGCCAGGCGCCGCCGCCGATGCTGGACCCGAAATTAAAGATGAAACAAACGGCTCAGTAAGAACTTTTTTGAAATGATTGTTGCAGAAGTTCTGCTCCATCTGCTAATCAGGTGAGATGAAACGCTTGGCCCTGGCGGCGAGGCTCAAGTCCGATTTCGACGCGCTATCGTCGCGGTTCCAGGACGCGGCGCGATGGATGATTGATCATCCCGCGGATGTCGCGCTGCTCACCACCCGCGAGCAGGCTCGTCACGCTGGCGTATCGCCGGCAACGATGACCCGGCTCGCGCAACGATTCGGGCTCGAAGGCTATGACGATGTCCGCAAGCTCTATGCTGACGCCATGCGTCGTCGGCCCGAAGAGTTTCGAGGCCGCGCCCAGGAATTGCTCGACCGCCGCAACGCGGAGGGCGACGCGGCGCTCGTGCAGGACATCTTTTCCGCACTCGCCCGGCATCTGCAGGTCCTGTCGTTGCCGGCGGCAATCGAAAGCTTCGCCGCGGCGGCGGACCGGATCGCCGCGGCCGATCGCGTGTTCTGCCTCGGCCTGAGATCGAGCTTTTCCGTTGCCTACATCTTTCACTATGTGAGGTCGCTGTTCGGCGCGACATCCGTGCTGGTCGACGGCGCGGGCGGGGCCGGAATTGACGTCCTCCGTACGATAGGCAGCGGCGACGTGCTGCTCGCCGTCAGCGTGCGGCCTTACGCGCGCCAGACCGTCAAAGCCGCCCGCTATGCGAACGACCGGCGTGCTAAGATCGTCGCCGTCACGGACAGCGAAGTGTCCCCGCTCGCCTCCGTTGCCGACGAACTCCTGCTTGTCGGTACCGAGACGCCGTCCTTCTTTCATTCCATGGCGTCGGCATTCGCCGCGGTCGAATGCCTGGCCGCCCTTGTCGCCGCCCGGCAGGGCTCCGACACACTTAAATCTCTCGCGCGCAGCGAGGCGCAATTGGCCGCGTTCGATACCTATGTTTTGCCGCGCCGAAAGGGCTCGGGACGATCATGACGCACATCCTTCATCGGCAGATCGGTCATGACTATCCGGTCGCAGCGAGCGGGCGAGGAATTTTCATCCGCGACACGAATGGCAAGGACTACATCGACGCGTCCGGCGGGGCCGCCGTGTCCTGCCTCGGCCATTCGCATCCGGCCGTGAATGCAGCGATCAGCGCTCAGCTGAACAACCTCGAATACGCGCATACCAGTTTCTTCACCACGCGGGTGGCCGAAGAACTGGCCGACAACCTTGTCGCGCACGCGCCGAACGGAATCGACCACGTGCTGTTCGTCAGCGGCGGTTCCGAGGCGATCGAGGCGGCGCTGAAGCTGGCGCGCCAGTTTTTCGTCGAGCGCGGCGAACTGCAGCGCAAGCACGTCATCGCGCGGCGGCAGAGCTATCACGGTGTGACACTCGGCGCACTCGCCGTCGGCGGCCGCGAATGGCAACGCAAGCCATTCACACCGTTGCTGATCGAGACGCATCATGTCTCGCCAGTCTACGAGTATCGCGAGCGCCGTGCGGACGAAGACCCGCACCAGTATGGGGAACGTCTGGCGCTGGAGCTCGAAAGCAAAATCGCGGAAATCGGTGCTCGCAACGTCATCGCCTTTGTCGCGGAGACCGTCGTCGGCGCGACCATGGGCGCGGTCCCGGCAGTGCCGGGCTATTTCAAGCGCGTGCGCAAAATCTGCGACCGCCATGGCATCCTGCTCATTCTCGACGAAGTGATGTGCGGAATGGGCCGAACGGGCACCCTGCACGCCTGCGAACAGGAGGGGGTAAGCCCGGATCTAATGACGATCGCCAAGGGCATGGGTGGCGGTTTCGCGCCCATCGGTGCGCTGCTGATCGGCCAAGAGATCTTTAGGACGATCGCGAACGGTTCCGGCGCCTTTCAGCACGGCCACACCTATATGGCTCATCCGCTCGCTTGCGCGGCCGCGCTGGCAGTGCAGCAGGTCATCCATCGCAACGATTTGCTCGCCAACGTGCGCAAGCAGGGTGCCCACCTGTCGCGCCGATTGGGCGAACGTTTCGGCAACCATCCGTACGTTGGTGACGTCCGCGGGCGTGGGCTATTTCACGGCATCGAGCTGGTGCTTGACCGCAGCACCAAGGAACCGTTTGACCCGAAACTGAAGATGCACGCCCGCGTCAAACGCGAAGCGATGGCGCGGGGGCTGATGGTCTATCCGATGGGCGGCACGGTGGATGGCGCGCGCGGCGACCATGTCCTGATTGCGCCTCCATTCATCGTTGACACTACGCAGATCGACACAACCGTCGAACGTCTCGGAGAGGCAGTCGATGCGGCGACCGCCGCCGTCGTCTGAAAAGGGAGACATGCGTGTAGCAGGAGGAGTGTCATGAGAAGTGCAATCGCGCTCACCGCAATGACCTATTTGCTCATAGGCGCGTCCGCTCCGGCGAGAACGCAAGACCTGGAAGGTACGCTTAGAAAGGTGAAGGAGATCGGCACCTTTACGATCGGCCATCGCGAAAGTTCGCTGCCCTTGTCGTACCTCGGCGAAGACTTGCAGCCGGTCGGGTTCTCGATCGAGTTGTGCAAGCATGTCGCAGACGCCGTGAAGGCAAAACTGGGCATGCCCGACCTCACCATCAAATACAATTCGGTGACCTCGGCAAACCGCATCCCGCTCGTGGCCAACGGCACTGTCGACATTGAATGCGGCTCAACGGCCAACATGACCGCTCGGCAGAAACAGGTTGGATTTTCCTACACAGTTTTCGTCCCACAGTTCAGGTGGATTGCGCGGGCAAAGAGCGACATCAGTTCGGCGGACGACTTGCGAGGCAAGACCGTTGTCGTCACGGCTGGCACCAACACTGCGCTGTTCGTCAACAAGATGAACAATGACGACAAGCTCGGCATGACGGTCGTGCAGGGCAAGGACCATGCCGAATCGTTCATGCTGGTCGAGACCGGCCGTGCCAGCGCGTGGATGGAAGACGACGTCCTGATCGCTGGCTTTCGAGCGAATGCGAAAGTGCCTGCCGACTTCAAGTTGCTCGACAAGTCTTATCCGTCGGACCCCTATGCGCTGATGCTTCGCAAGGACGATCCGCAATTCAAGACATTGGTGGATGACACGCTGGCCAAGCTAATGCGCTCCGGCGATTTCGAGAAGCTCTATGTTCGGTGGTTCGAGAATCCGATCCCGCCCAAGAGCATCAACATCCAGCTGCCCATGTCGGACGCCCTCAAGCGCGCGATCAAGGAGCCGAACGACCGACCGAATTCCTGATATTTCGACGCAATGACCGGATTGGCCCAAAGCAGACATGAGCTAGTGCGCTGCACATGTCCGCTTTCGGGGGTAAAGCAGACATGACCTTTTGAACTGCAAATGTCCGCTTATGACCTAAAACAGACATTGCCTCTAATTGCCCAAGCATTACGGTCCTTACTGCGGCGTTTCACTCTGCTAGGCTACCGTCGTTGCCGATGGAGGGGTGGGTGCGCAGGCGGGATTTGCTTACAGCACTGGCTGGCTCGATCGTTTGGCCCATTACGACACACGGGCAACAGCAATTACCAGTCATTGGATTTCTCGGTGCGTCGTCCGAGGCGTCGGTCGCGGGACAAGTCAGTGCATTTCGTCGTGGACTGAACGAGACTGGTTTTGTCGAAGGACGTAACGTCGCGATTGAATACCGTTGGGCTGAAGGTCAATACCAGCGGCTGCCTGCTATGGCGGCTGAACTGGTAGCTCGCTCTGTTTCACTTATCCTCGCGCAGTCACCCCCGGCTGCGCTCGCAGCCAAGGCGGCCACCACAAACATACCCATAGTCTTTGTGGTCGGTTTTGATCCAGTCGGAGCCGGCTTGGTTACGGACCTGAGCAAACCGGGCGGCAATGCAACAGGCATGACATTACTTAGCTACGCGCTCGGACAGAAGCGTCTCGAGATAGTACGTGATCTTTTGCCCAAGGCATCCGTGGTCGCGATGCTGGTCAACCCCGTCAGTCCAGACACAATTTCGGAAATCCGATCAGTCCAGACCGGAGCGCAGGCGCTCGGGATCAAGCTTGAATGTTCAACGCCAGTACAGCGGGCGAAATTGAAACGGCATTTGACGGCATTGCCGAACGGCGTTTTATTGGGTGGGGACCCTTTTTACATCGCTCAGCGGGCAGCGATAGTCGTTAGGGCTGGTCAACTGTCTTTTCCGACCATCTACCCATTCCGACAATTTGTGGAGGTGGGTGGGCTTATGAGCTACGGCACGAACATCCCGAATTCTTATCGCCAGGCGGGCATCTATGCTGGGAAAATTCTCAATGGTGTTAGCCCGGCGGAGCTTCCGGTCATGCAACCAGCAACCTTTGAGTTCGTAATCAATCTTAAGACGGCCCGGAAACAAAATATCGTTATTCCCGCTACGCTTCATGCTCGGTCCGATGAGGTGATTGAATAACTCAAGCAATGTCCGCTATTGGCCCAAAGCAGGCATAAGCTAGTGCAACGCACATGTCCGCTTTCGGGGGTAAAGCGGACATACCGTTTTGCACTGCATATGTCTGCTTTTGACCCAAAGCGGACATCGGCCGGCCCGGGCCGTCGTTCGCTGGAACGGCGATTATAGAATTTGCACGGATCATTCCGGCTTAATGCCGGCAAACTTGATCACCTTGCCCCATTTCTCGGTTTCGTCAGCGATGAGCTTTGCGAAATCGGCGGGTGACCCCCCAAGGGAGGTCCCGCCCAGAACGGCAAGCCTTGCCGTGATCTTGGGATCGGTGAGGGCTGCGTTAATCTCCCTGTTGAGCTTGTCGATAATCTCCATGGGCGTGCGCTGGGGAACGCCAATGCCAAGCACTGCGCTCGCCTCGTATCCTGGGACGAACTCGCCCACGGTCGGGAGGTCTCGCAGCCCCTCCCAGCGAATAGCGGTCGTCACCGCCAGCGGACGCAACTTGCCGGCCCCGATCTGTTCAATCGCCAAGGACGTGCTGGGGAAGAAAACTTGCACCTGTCCGCCAATCAGGTCGGTCAGTGCGGCCCCACCGCCTCGATAGGGCACGTGAACCATGTCGACGCCGGCCATCATCTTGAACAACTCGCCGGCCACGTGGCCCGGAGTCGCGATGCCCGGCGAGGCCATGTTGAGTTTGCGCGGATTGGCTTTGGCGTAAGCAATTAACTCAGGAACCGTCTTGGCCGGAACCGACGGATGTACCACCATGACGAGGGGCAAGAGGATAATGCCCGCGACCGGCGCGATGTCGCGGATGAAATTGTAATTGAGTTTCTCGTAGAGCGTCGCGTTGATCCACGCGCTCGGGTCGACCAGGAGGAGCGTATAACCGTCCGGGGCCGCGCGCACGACCGCTTCGATGCCGATATTGTGGCCGCCACCCGGCCGGTTCTCGGTGACGAATGGTTGGCCGAGCCGCTCCGAGAGCCATTGCCCCATAAGGCGCGCGAGGATGTCGGGCGCGCCGCCGGTGCCGGTGGCGGCGATTATGCGGACTGGTCGCGACGGATAGGATTGCGCCATCGCGATCCGCGGCACGGCCGGCAGCGCGGCAGCGGCCGCCGCCAGATACAGGAATTGTCTGCGAAGAAGTTTCATGGCGTTCCCTCCAGAAATGCAGTGGGACCATGATGCGCGGGCAAGCGATGCGCCGATCGCTCACCAAGTTCGACATTTGGAATGCTCGCCGACGCTGGCATAAGCGCCAAATAAGCGGGATTCGGCATGTCCCGCCGACGGCTCTGCGTCTAAACTACATCATATC
>DAISKM010000073.1:9960-11019 GCA_036820945.1 Pseudolabrys sp. | reverse complement strand
GATCGAACTTCCTCGCGCGTCCCTGATGGCTGACGAGATCGCGCAGAGTGCCGAGTTCTTTTCGTTCGGCACCAACGATCTCACGCAAACGACCTTTGGAATTTCACGCGACGATGCAGCGAGCTTTCTCGGGATCTACACGGCACGCGGCATTTTGCCGGTCGATCCCTTCGTATCGCTCGATCAGCGTGGCGTGGGTGAACTGGTCAAGATCGGCGTCGAGCGCGGCCGCAAAGTGCGCCCGAAGCTGAAAGTGGGGATATGCGGGGAACACGGAGGCGATCCGCCATCGGTTGCCTTCTGTCACCAGGCGCAGCTCGACTATGTGTCCTGTTCGCCTTTCCGCGTGCCTATCGCGCGCCTCGCTGCGGCGCAGGCCGCGCTTGGAAAAACCGCGGCAAGCCAGGCATAGATTCCTTCATGTCCATTCGTCCGCGCGAAAGCGGGGACCCAGGCCCCCTCGGCAAAAGCTGGATCCCCGCTTTCGCGGGGATGAACGGAGAGTGCTGCTGTCGGTTGCTACACCGCCACCTTGGCGAGGAAATCTTCCACTTCGAGCCGCAGGTTCGCGACGGCGTGATCGACCGCTTCTGAGGCGTCGCGCACGACTTCCGCCGATGATCGTGTCTGCGTCGCTGCGCCGGCGACATCGCCTAGGACCGAAACCACGTGAGCGGTACCCTCGGCCGCGCTCGCGACATTGCGGGAAATCTCGATGGTGGCGGAATTCTGCTGCGAAACGGATGCAGCGACGGCCGACGTGTTTTCATTGATATCGCGCATGCGCGCCGCGATCTGCCGGATGGCTTCCACGGCCGCAGAGGTCGAATCCTGCACTGCAAGGATGTGATTTGCGATGTCTTCGGTCGCCTTGGCGGTTTGCACGGCGAGCGATTTGACCTCGGACGCGACTACCGCAAAGCCCTTGCCGGCCTCGCCCGCGCGCGCGGCTTCGATTGTGGCATTGAGGGCCAGCAGGTTGGTTTGTCCGGCTATGTTGCGGATCAACTTGACCACGTCGCCGATCTTCTGTGCGCCGTCGGCGACGTGGTCAAGTTG
>DAISKM010000073.1:0-9950 GCA_036820945.1 Pseudolabrys sp. | reverse complement strand
GTGTTCGGAGGAGCCGAAAAGCGCCCGCGCTGTGGAACGCATCGCCGTCGCGCTTTCGCTCACGGTGGAAAGCAGTTTCTCGGCAGTCGGCCTGAATGAAGCGATTGCGGAGTCGATAGTTGTGCGCCGTTCCTCCTGCTCGCGAATAGCGGCCCGCTCCTGTTCCGCCCGGCGTTGTTCGGTGACATCCTCGTGCGTCGAAACCCAGCCTCCGCCCGGCAATGGCTCATTCTTGGCAAGCACGATGCGGCCGTCGCTTGCCTTCACGTAGTGTTCCAGGCTTTTCCCCTGCGCCATCGCATCAAGAATGTTCTTCACGTAGCTGTCCACGTCGCCGGCGAACAATCCTGTTTCTTTGCGGTACTCGATCAGGCGCTTGAGCGAGCAACCCGGCTTCACAACCTCTGGAGAAAGTCTGTACATTTCGAGGTAGCGCGGGTTCAGCAGAGTGATGCGCCCTTGCGCATCGAACATGTTCAGACCCTGCGACATGTTGTTGAGCGCCGTGGAGAGGCGGCTATTTTGCACCTGCAGACGCCGGTAGAAGATGCAGACGACAGCGAGGACTGCAAAACATGCACTCGCAATCAGCGTGATCTGACTTGCAACAGTCGATGGCAGGAAGGAAGCAAACATGCGGTCCGCAAGTATTATGGCCGGTAATATTGTGCGCCAGCGATTGCGATATAGTTAATTTTTGCTTCCCATTCGATAGAGCGGAACAAGCGGCCGCGCGTAAGCCCCTGCAGTTAACGCCTTCGCAAGGTTAATCAGACCATAAAAAATCCGTCGCATTGTCGCCGGCCGGCGGCAAGGCGGTGGCAGGACATTGCGGTGTGGCGTTGAGCGAACAGGGAGCAGTGTCGCGTTGGCGTCGACGGCGGAGTGGCGCCGTATCGATAGCCATTGGAGCGGCGGTGCTGACATTGCTCCCGGAGAGGATCGCGTTCCAGGATCTTGGCGCCTTGCTGGCCCGCCAGCCCGCTGTCGCCAGGTGGCAACAGCATCTGATCGCGTCGCCGTTCGGCACGATCCATGTTGCGATGTTTACCTTGCCGAGACCGGTGGGCACAGCGATTCCGCATCCGCCCATTTATGCGCTCGCCAATTTCGATCCGTTGGACATCACCGCGTCCATCGGCAGGCAGCGGCTCGGCGATCCGACCACCCCGTTGCAATTTCCCAAAGCCAACCGCAAGGCGAAGGGCGACTCACTCGTCGAGCGCCCGCGCCAACCGATCCCGCCACTTCCGTCCGTATCGGCGATTCCATCCGAAGCGGAGACGGCACAAAAAAAGGATGAAGCCGACGGTCGCTTCGAGCCCTATGCCAAATATGAATTCGTCGTTCCGGACGATCGGAGTTCGACGCCCGACGTCGATTTGCCATACCTCGACTTGCCGCCCGCCGATCTCACGCCTGTCGCACCTCCGAAAGCCAGCAAGGATGCAGCCCAATTATATTTCGGAATTGACCCGATGGCGGCCGGCCGAGAGGCCATCGCGCCCTGGGCACCGGGCGAGGCGCCTGTGGTCCTTGCCTCGCGCGGCGATCCCGACATCAAGCAGTCGGCACTAGGCTCTTCGCCAGAGAACGCGAACAACGCCGGCGAGAGCGTCGCCAATAAAGGCGAGGTCACCGGTATCGATCAGCGGCCGCGATCGCCCGCGGAGCGGCTGGCTTTGACTGGCGTGGCGCGCGCCAAGGCGGAAAAATGTCTGGCTAACGCAGTCTATTTTGAATCTCGTGGCGAGTCGGTGCGCGGCCAGATCGCGGTGGCGCCGGTCGTGATGAACCGCGTATTTTCCCCGTTCTATCCGAATGACGTTTGCGGCGTGGTTTACCAGAACGCCCATCGCCACAATGCCTGTCAATTCACCTTCGCTTGCGACGGCATTCCAGACGTCGTCACCGAGCCCGATGCCTGGGAGCGCGCCAAGCGCATCGCGCGCGACATGCTCGACGGCAAGTTATGGATGCCAGAGGTGTCCAAATCGACCCACTATCACGCGTACTGGGTACGTCCCGACTGGGTGGGCGAGATGAAGAAAGTCTACAAGCTCGGGGTGCATACCTTCTATCGCCCACGCGCATGGGGCGACGGCGACGATGAGCCGACCTGGGGCGACGCGGCGACGACCGAAAAGCAGGCCGCCGCCGAGGAAGCAAAAGGGCCCGTAAGTCACAGCGCTGAATGGCTCAAGTCAGAGGAAGGTCAGGCCTCAACCCGCCAGAAAAACGCGCGCAAATAGTTCCTCTGAGTAATCATGCGCGGAGCAAATGAGGCGATCACGAAATTTCGTTTGGGCCGGTATATCCGATGCCTATATGTTGCGCGCCTGCGACGGAGACTTCCTGAAATGCATGCAACCACTGAACGGCCGATATCAATAGGGTGGCGTACGCCCGCCGTCGTCGTTGCCTGTGGCTGCCTGATCGCGATGATCAGTTTTGGTCCGCGCTCGTCGCTTGGCTTTTTTCTGACGCCGCTATCGGAGACCAATCACTGGGGGCGTGATGTGTTCGCGCTCGCAGTCGCCATCCAGAATCTGCTGTGGGGGATTGGTCAGCCTTTTGCGGGCGCTATCGCCGACCGTTTTGGCACAAACCGGGTGCTCGGTGTCGGTGCCATTCTTTATACGCTCGGCCTCGTGATCATGGCGCACTCGAGCACGCCTGGGGAACTGTACCTTTCAGCCGGCGTGCTCATCGGGCTCGGGCTTTCCGGTTGTGCATTCACTATCGTGCTTGGTGCGTTTGGAAAACTGCTGCCGGAAAAATGGCGTTCGATTGCATTCGGCGCGGGCACTGCCGCCGGCTCGTTCGGACAATTCCTGTATTCGCCGATCGCAGTCGCGCTGATGGACAAATTCGGCTGGCAGGAAACGCTGCTGATTTTCGGTGGGGTCACGTTGTTGATTCTGCCATTATCCCTTGCTCTCGCGACGCCAGCGACTGCTGCTGGGCCATCAGCCCCGGCCGCACCAACGCAGTCGGCACGCCAGGCTTTCGCGGAAGCATTCGGCCATCGCAGTTATATCCTGCTCGTGCTCGGCTTCTTCACCTGCGGCTTTCAACTCGCATTCATCACCGTGCACTTGCCCTCGTACCTGATCGACCGCGGCCTGTCGGCTGAGGTCGGCGGCTGGACGCTCGCTGTCATCGGTATTTTCAATATCATCGGCTCGTTGGGCTCGGGCTGGCTTAGCAATCGCATGCCGAAGCGTTATCTGCTTTCGAGCATTTACTTCATTCGGGCTATCGCCATCGTCGCCTTCATCACGCTGCCCGCGAGTCCCGTCGCGACGCTGGTATTCGGTGCGGTCACGGGCCTCATGTGGCTGTCGACGGTACCCCCCACGTCAGCACTGGTCGCTGTGATGTTCGGCACGCGCTGGCTGGCGATGCTTTTCGGCTTTGCCTTCTTCAGCCATCAGGTTGGCGGCTTCCTTGGCGTGCTTATAGGCGGCGTCGCATTTGAGCGGACCGGCTCCTACAACCTCGTCTGGTGGTTTTCGGTGCTGTTCGGCGTGCTTTCGGCGGTGATCAACCTGCCGATTGTGGAGAAGCCGGTGGCGCGTCCGGCAACGGCGCCCGCCTGAGACAGGTTCCGCTTCCCAAAATTCTCGTGCCCGGGCTTGTCCCGGGCATACACGTCTTTAGAACTATGCCATCAATGACGGCGTAAGTTGGCGCCGGAGCAGCAAGGACGAGGAGTTGCGTGGCGTGGGTACATTTAAGGCGGTTGCGATCGAGAAGACGGACGGCGGCACCAAGGCTGCGCTTACCGATTTCGACGAAGCCAATCTGATGGACGGCGATGTAACCGTCCGCGTCGAGTACTCGACCCTCAATTACAAGGACGGCCTCGCTATTACCGGCAAGGCGCCGGTGGTGCGTCGCTTTCCGATGATCGCCGGGATTGACTTCGCCGGTACGGTGGAATCGTCGACTCATCCAGCCTGGAAGCCGGGCGACAAGGTTGTGCTCAACGGGTGGGGTTGCGGCGAGACTCATCTTGGCGCCTATGCCGAGAAGGCGCGGGTCAAAGGTGACTGGCTGGTCCCGCTTCCCAAGAGCATGAGCGCTCGAGAGGCAATGGCAATCGGCACCGCTGGTTTCACCGCCATGCTGGCTGTCACGGCGCTTGAGCGGCACGGCCTTAGCCCTGCACGCGGCCCAATCGCCGTGACGGGCGCGGCTGGCGGCGTAGGCTCGGTTGCGATCGCGCTTCTCGCCAAGCTTGGCTTTGCGGTTCATGCGGTGACCGGTCGTCCGCAGGAAGCAGATTTTCTGAAAGGACTGGGTGCTAGCGAAATTGTGGAACGCAAGGAACTCGCCGGACCCGTCAGACCGCTGGCAAAGGAGCGTTGGGCGGGCGGTATCGACGCCGTGGGATCCACGACGCTGGCGAACCTCTTATCGATGATCCGGTATGGCGGAGCGGTAGCGGCCTGCGGTCTTGCCGGCGGTATGGACCTCCCGACCTCAGTCGCCCCGTTCATTCTGCGTGGCGTGTGTCTTCACGGCATCGATTCCGTGATGTGCCCTTTCGACCGCCGCCGCGAAGCGTGGAAACGCCTGGAAAGCGACCTGGACCGCCAAAAACTGGCCATGATAACCCGGGAAATAGGCCTTGCCGACGTATTTGGGGTCGCGCCAGACATATTGGCCGGTCAGGTGCGGGGTCGGATCGTGGTCAAAATCGGGTAAATGCATTCAGGATTTGTCGACGAAAGCCGTGCATAATCTGTTAGCGTTAAAAAATTGACTGAATGTGCGGTAAGCTGTTGCGTGAGCGGGAGTACGGGGAATGTTGCGTGGCATTGCATTGACGGTCGGCTTGCTGGCCGCGGTACCGGCGGTTGCCGGCGAGATGAGCGCCGACGAGGCGCGCCAGTTCGTCATCGGCAAGACATTCACCTACACATGCTTTGAAGGCACGCGAGGGCAGGGCCGCGTCAATCCCGATGGCTCGGTTGCCGGGACGATTCAAGTCCAGGGATCCGGTCCTGTGCGCTATGCGCATCTCCCGGTCAACACGCTGCAGCTCAAAGGCCAGTCTGTTTGCGCCACGCTGCGTGGGATGATGTTTCAGCCCTGTTTCAACCTCCAGCGCACGAGCGACAATAGCTTCCGCGGCGCGATCTCGGGTCTCGGTTTCATGTATTGCGAATTCACCCGGCACGGGCGAACGACGGTCGCGCACAGCATTCGCCGGACGCAAAGCCCGCTAGGCTCGCAGCCGCTCGGCCTGCGCTCATCGCTCGCAGCCGACAACAAATAATTTCATCCGTTCGCCGGGAAGATCATGCACGTCGTGGTGGCGTGCGCATAAAGCTTGCCTGCGCGATCCTTAAGGTCGCCTTCGGACGTAGCAACCGTTCGTCCCCTGTGCACGATGCGGCCTTCCGCCCGCAAGGGGCCGGTGTCCTTGCTGATCGGACGCACCAGATTGAATTTGAGTTCGAGGGTGGTCCAGGTGTCGCCTTTTCTGATCGTCGAAAATATCGCGCAGCCCAGTGCGGAATCGAGCAACGTCGCGGCGAAGCCGCCATGCACGGTGCCAATAGGATTGTAATGACGGAATTCCGGTACGCCCTCGAAGACCGCGCGGCCTTCCTCGACCTCGACCAGGTGAAAGCCGAGCAATTCGCTGATCGGCGGATTAGGAACCGTTCCGTTGACGATGCCTCTCAGGAATCCAAGGCCGTCAAATGATTTGAGTACATCCGGTGCGACGACACCGTAACTCCGCGTACGCTTATCCATTGCCGCTCCTCGAGCCGACTGCGACCGAGGTTATACCGTTCCCGGACACAGGGAACAGCATGCGTTGGTAGAGCCAGCCGATACCGACCAGCACGGCGCCGAGCCCGATGAAGGAAAGCGCACGGAAAATGCCCGTCAGGCCTGCCATGTCGACGAAGAATACCTTGCCGATCGTCAGCGCTATCACTGCAGCAGAGGCGAGCCGCGCCGGCTGCGATCGGAGCATGAAACCCGCCATCAATAGCAGCACTCCAAAGATGAGCCATACCGCCGAGTACGTGTACTGCTCGGCGTCGGTCGTTACGCCGCGGGTCAGGACCGCGCCGTGATAGAGCGTGCGAATTTCAAGACCGAGATACATTAGCGACAAAGCTACCGCCAGCGTCGCCGCGACGGCGCGATATGCAAGCGGCCTGCTGTTGCGCGCGAGCACCGCGAGAATCGCTGCCAGCAGCGCGGGGATGCCATAACCGAGCAGGATCAGGTTAAAGAATGCGCCGCCGACGGGTCGGCCGGTAAGCAGCGGGTTTAGCGCCAGCATCAATCCGAACACGATCGCTACGACTGTCAGCGCAAAGATCAGGAGCGCGGCGCCATTGTGTATGACGCTATTGGTGCGCAGGCGCAGCCGCTCGAGCCCGATCGTCATGGCGAGGCCGACGGAAACCTGCATCGCAACTTCCGCCAAGGCGGTCGATTGTCGGAATACGTCGCCGTTGTTCATATAATGGCGAATTTGCAATACCGCGAGCAGCACCGTGAACAGGATCGCCGCCGAATCGGCCATGCGCGCGGGGGCATCATCAGCGCGCCGTCGCAACAGGTAACCGGCATACCAGAACGCCCCGGCCGGCACCCCATAGCCATAGAGCAGCCAGTTGAAGAACGGCGTGGTGCCGACATCGTTGCCGACTATGCGCGGCTCGTAGGCGACGCGCAGCAGCACCAGCACGATCACCGCCGCCGCCAGATAGCGCAGCGCTGGCAGTGGCCTGCGTTCGGAGATCCACGCGATGCCCGGCACCATCAGAGCAAGGCCGACGGTGAGCCATCCTTTATCAAGCGCGAACGTCAGCGCCAGCGCCAGGGCCGCGACGGCGCCGGTGGCAAAAATGGCTGACGCCGTTGCAAGGCCGGGGCGGGGAGGACGCCTCGCCAAAAGTTCGGTCGCATAGCCATTGAGTGCGGCAAGCAAGAGCGCGAGGGCGGCGAACGGACTCGAGCGATCGAATTCCGCAATGCGCAGGTAAAGCGCGATAAGGATGCCGATCGGTGTTATGACCGCCATTGCGCTCCATAGCAGCGCTGTCAACGCGGTCCTGGTACGGCTTTGCGCGGCAAAACCGGACGCTCCGAACAGCGCGGCGAAGGCAAACCCGAGTGCCAGGTGGGGTTCGGTTCCGGTTGAAGGTCCCGGAATGGCCCCGCGTGTCACGCCGGGTGCGAGTACCAGCTGATCGAACATTGCCGGTACGGCCCAGTGCAGGATCGCAAGGATGATCATCAAGCCGGCCGCGGGTACTGCCCACAATGCCGCGTCCGTGCGCCAGGGCGATAGCGACCGTTGCCGCAGTCAGGATCGTGAAGACCGTCAGCGCCGCGAGGGCATGAACACTCGCAATAACAAGCACTGTCGCTGCCAGCAAATATGCGGCCAGCGCGCCGGAAGAAATTTGGTCGGGCTTTCCCGGTTCGCCGGTCGGTCCGTAAAGCAAGCCGGACACGATCAGGGCCGCCACCAGGATGAAACCGCTTACGACGTGGAAGAGTGCGCGCCGAGCTCATCGACACGGGGATACGCAACTCCCGGCAAGGTCCAGAGCGTGCCGAGGATAACGGCGGTGATTGCGAGCCATCGCCAAAGACGCAGCCGCGCGAGCGCCAGCGCGGCAGCAGTAACGATGGCCAGATAAACATAAAGCGCCCAATAGTTCGGAGTCTGCGAAGCAACGAGCAGCGGCGTCACGAAGGCACCGGCGACTCCAAGTCCGGCAAGAGCCGGCCCGTGCAGCAATGCCGCTGCCAAGGTGGCAAGTGCTACGACACCAAGCAAAATAAACGCGACGCCCGGTGACAGAAACCCGTAAAGCGCGAAGGCGGAATAGACGGTCGCGTAGGCAGCGACGGTTCCGGCAGCGGTGAGGATGCTGGGAATGTGTCGGGTCGGAATTGCAGTGATGCCGGCCGCGATTTCGTTGCGGCGCGCCCATTCGCCCGCCGCAATCAGCAGCGCGGAAAATATCGCGCCGAGGAAAACGCGCACGCCGGGCCCGAGCAGGCCCTGTTCGATCGTGTAACGAACGAGGAATATTCCGCCGAGCGCCAGCGCGAGGCCGCCAATCCAGACCACCCACTGTGTCCCGAATTTTTTTTCCAGCGTGGTCGATGCCGACTCTTCGGCAGCCGGTGCGACCGATGGCGGCTGTTCTGGTGTTGGGGCGGGCTCGGCCGCTGCATGCTGCTGCTCCGGCTGTTCGACCGCAGGGGGCGCAGTTTCGGCGGGCGTTGCAACAATTGTGGGTGTGACGGGCTGGGATGCCTGGCGGCTTGCAGTGAGTTCGGCGACACGGTCTTCAAGCCGGCGCAGTCGCTTGCGGGCGCCCATCTCCATTATCAGGGCGACAATGGCAATCCCGGTGACAATCAGATCCATCTCCCGCCCTCCCGCGTCGATTGGCAGCGGCAATCTAATCGCGCGTAAGTAGATTAGAAAGCGACGAAGGGATGAGCCTGTGGGCTTCTCAGCTCAGGCGATTTCGAGCCGGAAGGGATGGCCTTCGGTTGCCGCGTCCCCGACGCCGATTGCTTCGATTGCCCGGATCATCCGGCCATCGCGCCTGAGCAGGCGGTCGGCGATCGTCACGATCCGCGAATTCGGCTGTGCTGTACGCGATGCGCGTCGAATGTCCCACGCAATCTGCATTTCGTCGCGCTCTGGATTGAGCGCACAGGCCGCCACATAGGCGCCTGCTGTCGAACGGCTGATTCCCGCAAAGCAGTGAATCACCATCGGCGCCTTGCGGTCCCAGGCGCTGACGAAGTCGACGAGGCGCTGGACATGCTCATGCGCCGGCGCGGTGTAACCTTCCATCGGCATGGTGATGTCGTCGACCGCGAGTACCAGGTGATTTTCCGGCGCAATACGGCTCGGCCGCTGGACCCGATCGACCAGCCGCAGCAGGGTCACTATATGGCGCGCTCCGGTTTCGTCGACCGTGGCGTGCAGGCGCGCCAATGAGCAGACATGGATCATGAGTTAGGCAGGGAACCCTGATTCTTTTGTTTAAATGTAAGACCTGAATACCGCGATTCAAACCATCAGGCACGCAGAAGTTTTTCGAACCGTTCACGGTAACGTGCCTGTGCGGTGCCGGCGGACCAGGGATTGAGATAGTCGCGGACCAGGCTCGAGGAGAATTTCGGTGGCGGCCCGAAGAATTTCCGCGCCTCGTCTGCGGCGAAGCCGGCGAGGTGCGTCGCCTCGAGATAGGCGGCGCTCCGGTCGGCGGATTTGATCAGGTTCTCCAGGCTTTCGGGCAATCTGGCCGGAAGGCCGAAACGCAAATGGATCGCGGCGAGCAGCCGCTTCTCCACAGCCTTGTAGCTGTCGCCAATGACGGCCTTGAATGGCGAGATCATGTCGCCAATGACGTATTCGGGAGCATCGTGGAGCAGCACGGCGAGACGCCCATTTCGATCGAGCCGCGGCACCTTTGCGCGCGCCAGCGCTTCCACAAGCAAGGCATGCTGCGCGACGGAAAAAATATGCGCACCCTGCGTCTGCCCATTCCAGCGCGCCACCCGCGCCAGCCCATGTGCAATGTCATCAAGCTCGACGTCGAGCGGCGAGGGGTCGAGCAGGTCGAGCCGACGGCCGGAAAGCATGCGCTGCCACGCGCGCGGAGTCGATTTCGCCATGCGCCCGCTTTTTGCCGTTCTGGTCATCGCTTTCCGGCTAGCTTCGCGAGCGGCGCATAGCGATGGCAGGTGACGAGATGGTCGTTGACCATTCCGACCGCCTGCATGAAAGCGTAAACGATCGTCGGTCCGACAAATTTGAAACCACGTGCCACAAGGTCCTTCGAAATCTTTTGCGATAACGGCGTCTCGGCCGGGACCTGTCTCGTCGTGCGGAATTTGTTGAGCTTGGGCTTGCCGTCGACGTAGCCCCAGAGCAA
>DAISKM010000072.1:0-11024 GCA_036820945.1 Pseudolabrys sp. | reverse complement strand
GATTTCCGGATCCGAAACCGCGTCCTGCAGACCAGTGTTCAGCGTTTTGATCACCTCGGGCGGCGTTCCCGCCGGCGCGAACATGGCTTGCCAGTACACAATCTCGAACTTCGGCCCGAGCGCATCGACCAGGCTTTCAGCGGTGGGCAGTTGCGGTGACTTTTCCTTCGATGTGATTGCGTAAGCCTTCAGTTTTCCGGCTGCCACATGCGGCGCAACCGATTGCGGGGTGCCGACGAACAAGTCCACATGGTCTCCCAAAAGATCGTTCATTGCAGGCGCGGCACCGCGATAAGGGATGAAGTCGATGTCAACCTTTGCTTCCTGCGCGAACAGCGCAGAGGTTAGGTGCCCTGTCGTGCCATAACCCGGTAAAGCCTCCCTCAAACGCTCCTTCTTCATGAGCGCGATCAGATCCTTCAGGTTGTTTGGCGCAAGTCCGGGACGACCAACCAATACCAGCGGGTTCTTGTTCACCAGCATGACGGCGACGATGTCTTTTGCGGTGTCGAACGGCAAGTTTTTTACCAACGTGACGTTCGCCGCAATTTGCAGGTTGTGCAGCAAAAGCGTGTAGCCATCGGGTGCGGCCTTGGCCAGGCGATTGGTGGCGATGATCGTGCTCGCGCCGGTGATGTTCTCGACGATGAAGTTCTGGCCCAACTTCTTCGACAGGAAATTTGCAACCACGCGCGCTGTCTCATCTGTCGGTCCGCCGGCAGGATAGGGAACGATGATGGTGACGGTGCGGGTTGGATATTGCTGCGCCGAAGCCTCCGCGACGATCGCGAACAGGCAAATGGCCGGCAACACGGCGGCAAGAAAACGCCTCAGCATGCGCGCCTCCACTCGATAATTTTGCCAAACTCTACGCCGCAGGAATGATCGGCAACAAGAGATATGGCGCTCGCCCGGGTGCAAAATGCAGCGTATTGCGAGTGTCAAAGATGGTCGCCGGCCGCTCGTCGGGATCGATGTGGAGAAACGGGCCAACGCCCTTCATCGGATACGGTGCGTTCGGCAGTGCCGCATCGGTGCCGTCGACCTCATAGTCCTTGCCTCTGACGGTCAAGGCCAACCGATAGCCCGCGGGCACCACGATCGAGGTCGGCCAGATCTCGATGTCGAGCTCTACAGGCTCGCCGGGCGTAAGTCGCCACTCTTCATCGTGCGTATGCCACGGCCGGTAAGGCAAAGAGCGGTGCGGATCGAGCTTGCGATGCGACGCGCGCAGCCAGCCAAGTCCTACCGGAACGCGCGGATCGTTCGCGCCGATAAAGGTGACCTCTCTGCCCGCGGGATCAAAGACGCGCAGCGCCAGGAACAGGTCGGCATCGGATGTTTGCGATGACACCCACAATTTGGCGGCGAGGGGGCCCGTGATCTCCAGGCTGTCTGTTAGCGCAAGCGTGCTGAAAGTCAGACCATCTCCGGTCGTGTCATAGCTCAGGCTTGCGGACTGCGGCGGCTGCTCCGGTCCCAGCCGCATTCCATCCGGATGCAGGAAATATCTGGTCCACCGCGTCCGCGCGAGTGGCCATTCGTTTTCTCCGCGGAGCACGAATTTCTCACCCGGGTGACGGATGTTGAGTGATACGCGGGGTTGTCGCGTCCAGCCGGTGTCTTCACCCTTGAGGAAATGGCCGAAAAATTTTTTCTGCAGTGCCTCGCCATACTTGCTGTAGAAGTGCGTGAAGTGCGTGTCGCCGTGCACCTCAAGCCACTTTTGTCTGGATCCTGCTCTTGACCACCCCTCGAAATTGCCGCGGGTATGCAGCCCCATGCCGCCCCAGTTCCCGGCCGACAGCAAAGGCGATTCAATGTTCTCGAATTCGGCCGTGCGCTCTGCGTAATATCGGTCGAGCGTTCGGCGCCGCTTTGCCTCGCCCGGCGTGTCGGCGGAATTCCTCGCGAGTTCTTCCTTGGATAGCGTCTGCGGTCCGGCCACCCATTCGGCTGTCACGACGCTTCTTGCGCCGCGCGTGCCGACGCCGTGCTGCACGCTCGCTACTTGGCGCGGATGCCAGCTGTTAAGAAAATCGCTCAGAATGCCGCCATGCCGGCATAGCTCCCGATAATAGTCGGACGAGCCCTCCCAGATGCACATCGCCGCCAGGTGCGGCGGCTTAAGTGCGCCGACAGTCCACTGGTTCATGGCGTAATAGGAAATGCCGTTGATGCCGACCTTGCCATTGCTCCATGGCTGCGTTCCGGCCCATTCGATGCACTGATAAAGGTCTTGTGTCTCGCGCGGCGACCAGACATCCAGAATGCCGGGCGAGCGGCCCGCGCCACGCGAGTCAACGCGGACGCACGCATAGTCGTCGGGCACCCATTTCTCAGGATCCACGAGCTCCCAGTTCTGATACTTGTTGCTTGACCCTTCGAGCACCTCCGGCGCGGCTTTGGTCAGGCGCGCCCAATTGCCTTTGTAGCCTTCCTGGAAAGACAACCCCTTCGCATATGGGCCGTAGCTCAAAATGACCGGGTGCCTGCGCTCAACGACCGGCCGAAAAATGTCGGCTCGCAGCACGATCCCGTCGTCCATCTCGATCGGAACATCCCAATCAATCCGCATTCCATCTCGAGTCTCGCCTCTTGCCGGCTCCATGTCAGCCCTGATCGTCGAAATGAGGAGGGGAGGCTTTTTATGAGCGGCAGGCTGGAGTATTGCAACTCGCAGACTTCGCTGGACCACGGCATTGCCATCGGGAGGAATTGATATGGATATCATTGCTTGCGGATCACGCCCCTCGCGCAGGATGGGCGCGCCAAGCTTTACCGGAACGGTTTGGCAGGATCCCATCATTCAGGCGCCGGATCCGGCGCGCATTCGATCAGCCTGGGTGCGTTTCGAGCCGGGCGCGCGAACCGCGTGGCACACGCACCCGCTCGGTCAGACACTTTTCATAACGTCGGGCGTCGGCTGGGTGCAGACCTGGGGAGGGCCGATCAAGGAAGTCCGGTCCGGCGATACCGTCTGGATTCCGCCGCAGGAAAAGCACTGGCATGGCGCAACCGCTGATCACGCCATGGAACATATTGCCATGCAGGAGGCCCAGAGCGGCGAGCACGTCACCTGGCTCGAGCCTGTCACCGATCAGCAATATTCCGGCAAAGCTTGAGGCTGATCGGGGAACATCAAGCGCGCGTGATCCGAGGAATAGCAGAGCGGCACTGGTGTTGTGTCCTCGCGACAGCGGGCATGAGGCCCGCGCAATGTCGGGAGGTAATAAGATGAGAGTCGCTCGATTGAGTGCGCCGCTGGCCCTATGCCTCGCATTTTTCTATGCGGTGTCTGCCCAGGCGCAGCAGGCCAATATGACGTTCTTCGTAACCAGCGCCGGGCCGGGCAAAGGCGGGGATCTTGGTGGGATTACTGGGGCGGACCAGTACTGCCAGCAACTGGCGGCGGCGGTCGGCGCGGGTGCCAAGACCTGGCGCGCCTACTTGTCGACGCAAGGCAACGGCGCGGTGAATGCGCGCGACCGCATCGGCAAGGGACCTTGGGTTAACGCAAAAGGTGTCACGATCGCCAAAGACGTCGCTGAGTTGCACGGCACGAACAACATGACCAAGCAAACGGTCCTGAACGAAAAGGGCGAGGTCACCAACGGCCGCGGCGATACTCCGAACCGGCACGACATTCTGACCGGCTCACAGCCGGATGGCACGGCATTCGCTGGAAGCGATGATCGCACCTGCAGGAATTATTCGAGCAGCACGCAAGGCGCGGTCATGGTGGGGCATTCGGACCGTCAGGGGTTGCGCGACGATGATGCCTCACGGTCATGGAATTCGTCACATCCCTCGCGCGGACCGGACGGCGGTTGTTCACAGGCCGATCTGCGCAGCACGGGTGGCGACGGGCTGTTCTATTGTTTCGCAGCCAATTAGGCACGGCATACAAAATACCAGGAACTTGGCCGGCGAAAGCGTGGATTTCCAGCGCTGCGCCGGCCTCGCTGGCTTTTTCGCCCGAATCGTCCATGCTATCGATGCCGGGGGACACCGGAAGCCTTGAATGCCATCTTGGCGCGGCTTCCGACTGAGTTGACGCGAGTGGGGATCCTTTGCGCCGAGTTTGGGCGGCGCGAGGTCATGTGGGGCAATGGCTGAACTCGAAAACGTTCTTCTGCTTGCCGCAGATGCACTCCTTTATTTTGTCGTTCTGGCCGCCTTGTTGCGCGCCCGCACACGGATTGGATTGGGCGCATTCTTTTGCGCGCTCGGGGTGATGCATTTCCTCGAGACCTACCTTGCCAGCATTCTCTACGTCTCGCTTCCGTTTGGCATCGTCACCTCGCCGGGGTCGACCGTGCTGTTTACCGGCAAGCTCATGATGCTGCTGCTCCTCTATATCCGCGAGGACGCGGTCGTCGTGCGCCAGCCGATTTACGGGCTGCTGTTTGGCAACGTCCTGCTGTTTGCGCTCGCCTCCATTATGCGCCAGCACAATTATGTCGCGCTCACCCCAGGTCGCGCCGCGGACTTCGCCCTCCTCAACGAGATGGGGGCATTGATGGTGTGGGGAACGGCGATCCTGTTCTTCGACTGCATCATCATGATCCTGCTGTACGAGCGATCGCGGAGCTGGTTTCGCGATCGCGTATTTCCGCGACTGGCGCTGTGCGGCGTGATCGTTTTGAGCTTCGACCAGGCCGCTTTCTTCGCCGGTCTGCACATGCTCACGGGCGCGGGACTGGACGTGCTCGTAGGCGGCTGGATCGCCAAAATGGGTGCGGTGGGGCTCTACACGGTTCTTGCTGGCGTCTACCTTGTCTATTTCGAGCGGCCCGTCAGGCGGCACAGGGACACACCGCGGATATGGGATGTATTCGACACGCTGACTTACCGCGAGCGGTATGAAGATCTGCTCGCGCGCACGGGGTGCGACGCGCTTACGGGCGCACTCGATCGACATTCCCTTGAAGCGCACGGCCACCGCGCCGTCGAGCATGCAGCCGCCGCAGGCCGCCCGCTAGCTCTGCTGTTGATCGATATCGATCACTTCAAATCCTACAATGATCGTTTCGGCCACGTTGCCGGCGACAAAATGCTCAAGCGCATTGTGCTCGACATCATGGCTGCGGCACGCATGTCCGATCTCACATACCGTTTCGGCGGTGAGGAATTCGTTGTGATTGCGGATGGGATCAATGCCGACGACGCCCTGTCGCTCGGCGAGCGCATCCGGCGTCGTATTGCCGATTCGCACGGGGGCAGCGCCGATGGTCTGACCGTCAGCGTCGGCATTGCGAGCTGTTCACGCGATGCGTGCGATTACGACACGCTTTTTGAGATCGCGGACAAGCGTCTCTACGAAGCGAAGGCGACAGGGCGTAACCGTGTGGTTGGTCCCGAGAAGTTCATGCGCCTGATCCAGGCCCGCTAGATCCCGCCCCTTGAAGTCAGCCCGCAACGCGGGCGAAGCTTACGCAGGGCCCTCAAACTTGCCGGGTGACTGCCATGCGTTATGAGCTCTTTTACTGGCCCGAGATCCAGGGCCGCGGCGAATTTGTGCGGCTTGCGCTTGAAGACGCGGGCGCGAGCTACGAAGACGTGGCGCGCAAATCGGGCGGCGTGAACCGCATGATGGCTATGATGAACGGCGTGCGCGACAAGCGCCCGCCATTTGCCCCGCCGTTCCTCAAGGCAGGCAAGCTGGTCATCGCGCAGGTCGCCAATATCCTGTTTTTTCTGGGTCCGCGGCTGAAGCTTGCTCCCCGCGACGAAGCAGGTCGTCTGTGGCTGAATCAGCTGCAGCTCACTGTGACCGATTTCGTGAAGGAAATCCACGATACCCACCATCCGGTCGGTTCAGGCCTCTACTATGAAGATCAGAAGCCGGAAGCCAGGCGATATGCCGAAAATTTTCTCGACGAACGGGTGCCGAAATATCTGGGCTATTTTGAAATGGTGCTGAAAAAGAGCGGTGGCCCTTTTTTGCTCGGCCGCAAGGCGACCTACATCGATCTGTCGATCTTTCAGCTGATCGAAGGGCTGCGTTATGCGTTTCCGCGCGCGATGAAGGACATCGAAAGAAAAATTCCGAGTCTTGTCGAGGTGCGCGACAAGGTTGCGGCGAGACCGCGCATCAAGGCTTATCTGGTGTCGCCTCGCCGCATCGCTTTCAACGAGATGGGAATATTCCGGCACTATCCGGAGCTTGACCGATAGGGTGGCCGCGGGAGGCGCTAACCCTGCGCCGGCAACGTCTTTCCACCCGCGGTCACCGATCTTGCCGATACGAGCGTAAAGGCAATCACGCAGGGCTCGGTGCCTTTATTGATCCAGTTGTGAATTGTTCCACGCTGCACCAGCACATCGCCGGCTTTCAGGTGGACGATCGTGCCGTCAAGGTCCATGTCGATTTCACCCGACATCACCACCGCGTAATCGATCGAGTCGGTGCGATGATTACGCGGCGCGACGCCAGGTCCGAAGCTGACGATGCGGAAAACGGTCCCGTCGGGGATCGTAGTGCCGATCTTCTTGCCCGAAGGATCAACGTCGCCGTCATTGCTCACGGGGAAGCCCTCAGTCGACCAGATCACGCTGTAGAGGGCGCCCGGACGCTGCGACGCGACATTCTTGACCGTCTCATCGATCAATACCTTGGCGCGCCCCTGACCGTCATGACCGGTCACAACACGGCGGATGCTCAGGTTCATGGGCTTTTCCTCCTTTATGCAATTAGCGGCTATCGACCTTGCGCTTGCGTGCCAGTCGCGTCCGGCGTTTCTTCAAGGCACGTGCTTCCCGTTGTTTGCGCGCCCGGCGCCGCCGGCATCGCGCACATTTGCAGCGAGACCGTCCGATTACGTACTTGAGGTAATCGTTGCCGTAATCATACGTAATTTCCTCTTCGGGCTTGATGTTGCGCAGCGCCCGGATGAATACGCGACCCCCATAGGTGTAGGACTCTGCGTTTGGATTGCACGAATGGTTGGCATAGCGCGCGATATTGCTGCGTGGACTTCCATCAATAGTGATGCGGGGATTGATTTCGTAGAGGTACCGGTTGCCCCGACGTTCAAGGCGGACGGCTTCGTCCGCGTCAACGCGCGGGCCTTTGTATTCGGCGATTTTTTCACGTTTTTTGATCGGCCGAATGGCGAACAGCCCGAAGCCTGTAAAAGAGCGGCCGATATGAAATGATCTGCGGGGCATTGCGGGAGCGGGCGGACAACGAGAGAGGAATGTGCGGATGGCAGATCAACCGCTGTAGGTCAATTGGCCACTCTTAACGAAGGCAATGCTTCCACTGTCCTATGAAAATAGGACAAGCCGAGTCCAAGCACTTTCGGCGAGGGACAGCGTCCTAGTGCAGGAGGCGGCCAGCCCAGCCGAGGAAATAAGAGAATTGGTCCGGATAGACGACAAAATAAAGAACGAGCGCTACCGGGGCCAACATGAACATCAAGTCTCGCATGGGGCATTCCCCGCGCTGACATGTTGAGTCTGAACACAATTTTATCGCAACGACTCGCCGTGCGGCGTCAATTAAGTCAGTATCAACAAAATCTGGTGACCACAGAAAATCGATTTGTAGATAACTGGAACCGCTAACCGGTCTAACTGGTAATTAGATGCCAGTCTGGCATAGTCGTCGTCATCGACGCAGCGCCCATAACCTTGGGGCAAGCTTTTGTTTGCGGGCTTAGCAAGAGCCGCTTCTGTCCTGCTTGTTGCAGCAGCCGTCAGCCTGATTTCGGAAAAAGCCTGTGCGGCCGGCGCTGCCTATGTCGTCGACACAGCGGAAGTCGGCGAGCCCGGCGCCTGCAAGGTCGAGTCATGGATGTCGGCCGCCAGCAATCACGATTTTTTCGCGGCCACGGCACCGGCCTGCGTTGCCAACATATTCCGGCCCGTTGAATTGAGCGCCCAGTTCGTTCGCACGCGTGCGGATGGCGAGTGGGCGAGCGGTGTCGCCCCGAAGGTCAAGACCAATCTGATCCCCGGCGCAATCGGCAGTTGGAGCATCGGCCTGTCAGGAGTCACAGCTTACGATCTGACCAAGCAGCAGAACGTCGCAACGTTCGTTACTGTCCCTGCGACGCTGCGCTTGTCGAACGTGGTGCGGATAAATCTCAACGCTGGCTGGGAATGGGACAACATCGCCGGCCAACACTATGCGACTTATGGCGCGGGTGTGGACTGGCGCACGCCGGATAATGTGTGGACGCTGACCGCCGAAGTCTTCGGCCAGCTTGGCGCGCGGCAAGACGCAATTGGCGTGACGCAGCCGCGTTTCCAGGTCGGGGTGCGCTGGCGTCCGGTCGACGAATTCAACGTCGATCTGATATACGGACGCAACGTCTACGGCGAAAATGCCAACTGGGTAACGCTGGCGACGATATTTCGCTTTCATGTCGGGAAGTAATGCCCGGCCTAGAAGCCGTAGATCATGATGGTGATGATGAAGACGACGAGACCAATCCATTTGGCCAGCGCCGGCAGGCAGGCCAGTACACTAGCTAGGGCAAGCCGTTTGTCCTTCAGCGCCAGCAGCGCCGCCGCCGCCGCAACTACGGGAACCACGAAATAGTAGAAAAGTCCCTCGAGATCGCCAAACTCGAGCGAGAACTTGATGCCGTGGATCGCAATTGACGGCAAGCTACTGAGCACCCAACCGACCAAAGTGAGCGCGGCCAATGCCAGGACGGCATAGCGGATCTTGCCTAGTGCGGCGAAGATCAGCGCGGCGCCGGCGAGCAACGGTGCCAGCGCAAGGTTGATGCTTGCTAGCGCTTGCGCAAAACGCAGCAGCGTCGTGTCGTGATGATAGTCGATGAAGATATTCTGCACGCCGGAAAGTGCGTCGAGAAATTCAAGCGCCGCGACAAGAACCAGAAGCAGGCGCAGCCAGCGGTGTGACGGCGGGGTGTCCTTGCCCGGAAACGTGCTCATCAAGCCCCCTTCGTCCAGCGAGACTATACGCCGAACCCATGGCTGTCGTCCGTGGTGCACTGATATAAGGTAAAAGGAGACAACGACCGGCATGGAAGCTCGAACAACCGAGCGCTGGCCTGCGCTGCCCTATGCGGCGTGGAAAGAGACGCGGGATACGCTGCACTTGTGGACGCAAGTGGTCGGCAAGGTCAGGCTCGCCCTGACACCTTGGCTCAATCACTCCTGGCACGTGACGCTTTATGTGACCGCGCGTGGGCTCACGACATCTCCAATTACGGGGGGCGGCGTGAGCTTTCAGATCGATTTCGATTTCATCGACCATGTGCTGTGGGTGAGGACGAGCGGGGGACATTTCCGTCAACTGATGCTCAGGCCAATGAGCGTCGCCGAATTTTACGAAGACCTGATGATCGCGCTACGCGAGCTCGGCATAGAAGTACGCATCATGACAATGCCATGCGAGATCGCGGACTGCGTCCCGTTCGAGCAGGATACTGTGCATGCGTCTTACGATGCCGAATACGTCAATCGCTTCTGGCGCGTGTTGCTTTCGGCGAGCGAGGTGTTCGCGCGCTTCCGAACCGCTTTCCTTGGCAAAGCGAGCCCCGTGCATTTTTTCTGGGGCAGTTTCGATCTCGCGGTCACGCGGTTTTCCGGCCGGCCGGCACCCCGGCATCCGGGCGGCGTGCCGCATCTGGCAGATGCGGTCGCGCAGGAGGCTTATTCGCACGAGGTCTCGAGTGCCGGTTTCTGGCCGGGCGGGGGCGGGCCCATCGATTACGCCGCGTTCTATTCCTATGCCTATCCTGCGCCGGAGGGTTTCAGCGCTGCGCGTGTGCTGCCCAAGGAAGCGTTTTTCAGCAAAGAGCTTGGCGAGTTTCTGCTGCCTTATGACGCTGTCCGAACCGCGCGCGATCCGGACGCGGTGCTGATGGACTTCCTGCAAAGCACCTACGCCGCCGCGGCGGATCTCGCCAAATGGGATCGGGCAGCGCTGGACTGTGAGCTAGGCGAGCCCGACAAAGTAAGGCCGGTCTGATTTCGGCACTTATTTCGTGTTTCGGTTATTTCTCCGGGTAAAAGGCCGCAATAAACGTGACAGCCGGCACGGTCAGTTGCTGTCCTCTACCGTCACCAAGCCGACCTGATTGCTCAGGCTGTTGGCGGTGACCGGATTGCCATTCGGCGTCACGTCCATGTTGCGGACGATGTCCCCGCCGCCCGGTATCGCCCAGCTCTGGAATTTTTCAGTTGCAGGATCGAAACGCACGATGGTGTTCGGCTTTGCAGCGGACTCGTTGTACCAGATCGCGCTTTTGGTGAAGACAATGCCGTAGGGCTCCGACTTGGGTCCGCTCGGCGATTCCCATTCCCTTACGTTGCCAGTCTTGAGATCGAGCCGCCCCAGCATGCCGCGTGGAAAATCCGTATACCAGATGGTGTCATCGTCGGAGAAGGCGAGGCGCCGCGGCCGCGTGGCTGCATTCGGCAACGGGTATTCTTTGATTGCCATGGTCTGTGGATCGATGCTGGCGATCTTCGGCGCGCCGAACTCGACGAAATAGGGCACGCCTTTTGAATTGATCATCAGGCCATACGGGCGCGATTTCTCTGTCGGCGAAGTGACGAGCTTGACGTCGCCGCTCGTCGGATCGAGCCGGCCGACCATATTGGCGTTCTGCACCGTGAACCAGACGATGCCGTCCGGCGCGATGTTGATCGTGTGCGGGTCCTTCGCCGACTTGTCGGGGATGGGGTATTCGGTCGTGATGCCGGTTTTGGGATCGAGCTTTCCGATCAGGCCGAGATTGTTGCCGGTGAACCAGATGTTGCCGTTTTTGTCTTCAGCAAGACCATGCGGGCCGGTGTACGGCGACTTCAGAGTGTATTCACGGATCGCGCCGGACTTCGGGTCGATACGGCCAAGCTTGTTGGCTAGCTGGCCCGTCCACCATATCGAGCCGTCTTTCGCCGCGAGCGGATCATGCGGGCGCGAGCCTTGCGTCGGCACATCCCACAAATCGATGCGCGCCTTGATCGGACCCGAGAGGATCACCGCCGACGCGCTGGCCCGCTCACCCGATCTGGAGGACTTCGCCGGGCAGGTG
>DAISKM010000071.1:0-11035 GCA_036820945.1 Pseudolabrys sp. | reverse complement strand
TGCGGCGCACATGTCGCCTTTTGACCCAAAGCGGACATTTGTTTTGCGCTGCCGAACGTCGGCTTTCGGGGGGTAAGGGCACATGCGGATCGCACTGCGGACATGGGGTCGTCCGTAGTCTCTTTCGCCGGCGAATTGTGTTGTCTAAATTTCCTCGCGCCATTGTTCGGAGTAGTTCTCGTTGGCTCGACCATTAGATCTCGCTCAGGAAACCGCTTCGATCCTGCAGCACCTTGGCGTCGATCGCCGTGCGCTTCAGGAAGGATCCCGGATCGTGCGTTCGCCGATGACCGGCGGAACGATTGCCAATGTGCAGGACGCTGACGCGGCGGCGATTGGCAAAGTTATCGATAATGCGGTGCACGCGTTTACGAGATGGCGCTTGGTTCCGGCGCCGCGCCGCGGCGAACTCGTCCGGCTCTTGGGCGAGGAGTTGCGCGCCGCCAAGGATGAGCTGGGCCGCCTGGTGATGATAGAGGCCGGCAAGATCGCTTCCGAAGGCCGCGGCGAAGTGCAGGAGATGATTGATATCTGCGATTTCGCGGTCGGCCTCTCCCGCCAACTCTATGGCCTGACCATTGCCAGCGAGCGTCCTGCGCATCGCATGATGGAGCAATGGCATCCCTTAGGTCCGATCGGAGTGATCACCACATTCAATTTTCCGGTGGCAGTGTGGGCCTGGAATGCAGCGCTGGCGCTAGTCTGCGGCGATACCGTTATTTGGAAGCCATCTGAGAAAACGCCACTGACCGCACTAGCCGTCCAGGCACTGGTGACGCGGGCGCTGGAAAAGTTTGGCGATGCTCCACAAGGCTTGTCGGCGGTACTGATCGGCGACCGCGACGCTGCGACCAGGCTGACCGACGATCCACGCGTGCCGCTCGTATCGGCGACCGGATCAACGCGCATGGGCCACACCGTCGGCCCGCGGCTGGCGCAACGCTTCGCGCGAGCGATTCTCGAGCTCGGCGGCAACAATGCGGCCGTGGTCTGTCCCTCGGCCGACCTCGAATTGGCGCTGCGCGCGATTGCCTTTGCGGCCATCGGGACCGCAGGGCAGCGCTGCACCACGCTTCGCCGGCTATTTATACACCGTCATGTATACGCAGCGCTCGTCGCGCGGCTGACGCAAGTGTATGCGACAACGCGCGTCGGTAATCCACTTGAAGACGATTCTGTCCTGATCGGGCCGCTGATCGACGAAGCGGCTTTCGCCGCGATGCAAGCGACATTGTCGGAGGTGCAAGCGCTGGGCGGAAAAATCACCGGCGGCGACCGCTGCCATGCCGAACGCTATCCGGCTGCCTATTACGTGCAGCCGGCCTTGATCGAGATGGCAGAGCAGACCGGGCCTGTTTTGCGCGAAACTTTTGCGCCTCTACTTTACGTGATGCCGTATACCGACTTCGACCAAGTGATCGGACTGCACAACGGCGTGCCCCAAGGCCTCGCCTCGTCGATATTTTCCAACGATGTGCGTGAGGTCGAGCATTTTCTGTCGGCGGCAGGATCGGACTGCGGGATTGTCAACGTCAATATTGGTCCGTCAGGCGCCGAGATTGGCGGTGCCTTTGGCGGCGAGAAGGAGACTGGCGGTGGCCGTGAAGCTGGTTCGGACGCCTGGAAGACCTACATGCGCCGTGTCACCAGCACCATCAATTTCGGCAGCGAGCTTCCGCTCGCCCAAGGGGTTCGCTTCGACATCGGCTAGGCCGGATGCCGATGCAGCAAGCCATTACCCTTCGATGTGCGGTCGAACGGCTCAGTGAAATCTTCAACGATCTCGCCAAGCACTTGCGCAATTCGATCGACCGCCCAATCAATTTCCGATTTCTTGATGATGAACGGTGGCGCCAGGCGAATGGTGTTCCTATGGGTTTCCTTGGTCAAGATTCCGACGCGCAACAGCCGTTCAACGACAACACTTGCCTGGATCTTCTTCGCATCGAGTTCTATGCCAGCGAAAAGCCCGCGGCCGCGCACTTCGCGCACGAGAGGATTTTTGATCCCAGCAAGCCGCGACAGCAGGTGCGGGCCGAGCGCCGCGGCCCTCTCCACCAACCGTTCTTGTACGAGGGTATCGAGCGCGGCTAGTCCGACCGCGGCGGCAATCGGGTTGCCGCCGAACGTGCTGCCGTGATCGCCCGGCTCGAATACATCCATGATCTCGCGGCGGGCAAGGAAAAGCGACACCGGAATGAGCCCGCCGCCCAGCGCCTTGCCAAGAGTGACGCCGTCAGGCCTCACCCCGTCGTGCTCGCACGCAAGCAAATGGCCGGTGCGGCCAAGCCCGGTCTGGATCTCGTCGCAGATCAGAAGCACGTTTCGGGCACGGCAGATCCGCGCGGCCTTCGCCAGGTAGCCGGCCGGCGGCACGTTGATCCCGCCTTCACCCTGGATCGGCTCGATCAGGAATGCGGCTGTGTAGGGGGTGATAGCGGCCTCGAGCGCGGCGGCGTCGCCAAAAGGCACGAGCTTGAATCCCGCCGGAAACGGACCAAAGCCGTTGCGATATTGCGGCACGGACGAGAAGCCCACAATGGCGATGGTGCGGCCGTGGAAATTGCCTTCCGCTGCGATGATCTCGGCGCGTTCGGCCGGCACGCCTTTGACCTTGTAGGCCCATTTGCGCGCCGCCTTGAGCGCAGTCTCGACCGCCTCGGCACCTCCATTTGCCGGCAGTGCGGCGTCCATGCCGGTAAGTGCGCAGGCACGCGCCAGAAACGGCCCGAGCCGATCGGTGAAATAGGCGCGAGACACAGTGTCCAGCCGTCGCGCCTGCCGCGTCATCGCTTTGACCAAGTTCGCATGGCAATGTCCGAAACTGACGGCCGAGTAGGCGCCCATCATGTCGAGATAGCGGCGACCATCCTCGTCCCAGACATGGACGCCCTCGCCTCGCACAAGGCTAACCGGCAGCGGCTTATAATTCGCCGCGCCATAAACAGATTCGAGGCTGTTCAACTCGCCCATTGAGCCTCTCCTCGCTGACCGTCGCGGCGATCAGATCGCCGATCAATCGCGCTGTCCGGTCCGCCCAGTCTCGATTCTTTCGAACTTTCGCGTGAGCTCACTAAAGCTCATCTTTCGGCTGCGTCATGCACCTTGATATGGCTATGAGCAAATTGTTGCTTCAACTCCATGCCCGCTTTTAACGCCTCAATATAAATTCGATGAACCGATTCAATTTTTCCATCGATTTCGACTACATAGGATTCAGGAAAAGCAGCGTTTTCGGTTACAGCTTTCATGAGCGATCTCCGCAACGCGGAAATACAAACCATCTGAATGATCCAGTTAATGATTGCTTAAATCAGGTTAATTTTTGCTTAATTGCCTGAATCATCCTTGATTATGAGCAAAACCGCCCGCTCAAATAACGCCGAGTGGCGGCTCGGGCCGCATCGGATTCGCCATGTCTTGAGATCTCTCTGCAAAATTTTCGAGGCATCGCTGATCAATGACAAAGCAATCTTCGCCTAGTGCGCGAATTGCCATCGGATGTCGGATATTGGCCTTTAGCGGACATTCCAACAAGCTCCTGAAATGTCCGCTTTCGGTGGCAAAGCAGACATGAGCTTGTGCTCTGCACATGTCTGCTTTTGACCCAAAGCGGACATCTCGCGGTGATCGACCGAGCGCGTTAAGGGAAATTGCGATGACGTACGGCGGTCCGGAGAGTGGGTTTGTCGCGCGACAGGCTGCTCAATGGCGTCCTAATACCGTTGCTAGATAAACGCCCCGCATAAAAACGCGTCATCCATTTTTGTGCGTTTGTTGCGCAACGTACGGCTGTGGCAGCATTTTGCAGTGGCGTTGGGCGAAATGCCATGAACAGCAGAGCCGCCACTAAGCGATGTCCGCTATTGGCCCTTAGCGGACATCGCTAGTTGCACTGCACATGTCTGCTTTTGACCCAAGGCGGACTTTGGCTGTGCACTGCGGTAACGGTCTTGGTGCCAGTTCAGCACTTACTCGGCTGTTGCGGATGAATAAAGGCCGTACTTCAATGACGAACTGCGACGTTACTGCAAACTCGCCATGTTTTTCGACCTAAAGGAGCTGGGCCATGAAATGTAGCAAGCGGTCGTTTGCCATCGTATTGCTCCTCTTCGCAGTGCTTCTGTCGCCGAGTATTGGAACACTCAATGCGCGCGACGCCGATCTTGCCTCTCGTACCTTAGCGGCCGCTCAGACAGCAAAACAGCAATGCATAAACACCTGTCGTGCACGCTATCGAGATTGTCGTCGTCTGAACCAGTTGCGATCGTACGAGTGTCGGGGTGTTTACCAGGACTGCACCCGATACACTTGTACTGGTTTAGGACCAGGATGACCGACGTGCCTTTTGCCGCTGTCAGCGGCGACGCCAGCGCTCAGCCACAGCATCCCACCGACTCTACTCACCCGCGCCGATTACGAATGAGGCGATGTCCGCTTATGGCACTTAGCGGACATTCGTTGAGATGACCTCAATGTCCGCCTTTGAGGGTGTCTTCCCAAGGATCGCGCTTTGTCGGCGTTCTTCCTGCGTCGCGCACCGTTGGCCGCGTTCACCGGTTGCTGTCGCAGGCGCTGAGTGGTGCCACCGAAAATGATCTGGTGCTGCGGAACGTCATGCAAGGCAAATCGCCGCCCAGAGTGCCGGACTTGGAAATGGTCATCAGTGCAGGACGTTCCCGCCCTCGTTGCCGAGTTAAAGGCGAGTGGTCACAGACCTTTACGTTCCTGCCATGGTGTCGCTGTTCACCGACATGCGACTAGGCGAAGTTCTCGCGCTCCGTTGGTCGCGGGTCGACCTCGACAAGAAGATAATTCAGGGCCGCGAGGCGCTGGAGGAGACTAAGAAGCATGGCATAGCTTCAAGCCGCCCAAATCAAAGGCCGGTCGGCGTGAAGTCACCCTCCCCGACATTCTGGTCGATACGTTGCGCGATCATCGGAAAGCCCAGCTCGAACTCAGTGGTAGAGCAGCGGTTTTGTAAACCTCGCAAAGTCGTACCGCCTTCTCCTTCGTTTTCACGGCGGGGAATTGGGATAAAGGAAAACATGAAGGTTTCGGCAACTCACCAAACTACGCGCCTTGCCGGTGGGCTCTTTGCAACTTTTTACGAATATTGAGGAGACTTCACTCGGTCGTGGCGGGAACGTGGGTCTACATTTCCGCGTTCCTTCCTGGGCTGTACGTCCGACTTATGAGGAGAGGTAGCTGTGGCAACCCAATTTTTGCTGGCGCTGGTGGTCCTGTTCTTCGCGGTGGGTACGGCCGCCTACGTGGAGTTGGCCAACATCGGAGTGATTTACTCATGGTAGCCCGCACATGCCGCTCTTGAATATTAGTTTGCTAGAAGGAGTACTCTCGATGCGCAAATTCACCATTTCAATCTTTGCTGCGACCATAGGCGTGGCCCACCTGGTTGAAACTGCCACCCCAGGTTTCGCGCAGGCCTATTGTGCTTGTTGGGGCACCGGCAATGTGATGGACGAACCGCTCGTGGAGAAGACTAATGGCGCGAATATGAAATGTCAGTCGCCCCACGTCAAAGAATGACGGGCAAATCGGCTTATGCTTATTCTCCCGCAGCGGGCAGTTCGAGCCGTCACATGAAGCACAAGCAGCGATAGCTCGCTACCACTTGGTCGATGAGCTGCAAGGCACACAGATTGGGGCGGTTCAGCGGAAGGCGATCATGACTGCGCTATTCCCAATTATACTGACCGCGACACAAATCGTTCTAGCTGCGGATTCAGTGCCAAAATTCGATCTCGAGCGGACTTGCCGCGGGGCCACAGCCGCAGACTTGCCTGGGCGCGATTCGGCGTCATGCCAGCAAGACGAGCAAGCTGCGCGCAGCCAACTCGAGAAAGTGTGGAGCCAATACAACGCAGCACAGCGAAGCGAGTGCGATACCCTTGTCACAACCGGTGGCGCACCAAGTTCGGTGGAGCTACTGACCTGCCTCGAAATGGCAAAGCAAGCCAAGGAGCTGCCAGAAGATTCCAAGATGGGGAATCCGGTTGGTCGCCGTTGATCGTGTAGAGCCTGACCCGGCCATCCCTCACATGGATCTGTAGCCGATAGCCGTCATGCTTCAGCTCGTGCGCCCAACGCGGCCCCGAAGGAGGCTGCTCGGTGAGGATTGGCTGATACGGATGAATGAAAGCCAGGCGGTAATGACCTGCCGCGAGAACTACGCCACAACATGGAGCGGGTGACCCAAAAGAAGAAGAGTTGCGCGGTTACGGCCGCCCGAATAGTCCGACCAGTCCGGCGACGCCCTTGGCATGGCTCTTAAGCTTCTCCCACAAATCATCGCGAGTGAGCCCCGGGGGCAGCGCGCCGGGCTCGAGGTCGGCTGAGGCGATGTCCGCTTTGGGTCAAAAGCGGACATTTGCACTGCAATAGGCCATGTTTCGCGACAGGATATGCTGGCCAGTGCATCGGCTCCGTTGTTTAGTCCAGTTGGACGGTAGTCCAACTGGACTTATACGACAGCTACAAAAGAGGATAGAAATCGCGTCGGCCCATGTATCAAGCGAGACCATATCATGCTTAAATTCTTTGTTGGCACATTGCTGATTGCTTTCGCGGCGCAGTCCGTGCAAGCGCAAATCACTGTCGACATTTCAAAGATTACCTGCGAACAGTTCAATGTCCTAGAAAAACAGGATTCGGTCGCGATCTGGCTCAGCGGATTTTATCATGGGCAGAAGCGCGACCCTATTCTCGAAATTAACGTGTTCGAAGAAACCGTCAGAAAGTACAGGGCAGCGTGCCGACAGGCAGACAATTTCAAACGGCGCGTTATGGAGCTTTACGAGAGCAGCCAGCCAAAGTAGTTACCGCATTCGAGCGGGCTTTTTTGGATTTCGCAGCCGTGTCTCAAAAGTCGACATGTGCGCCGCAAAAGGTCATGCGGCTTTGCTCCCGAAAGCGG
The DNA here is from genome assembly GCA_036820945.1 of Pseudolabrys sp. Taxonomy (GTDB): domain Bacteria; phylum Pseudomonadota; class Alphaproteobacteria; order Rhizobiales; family Xanthobacteraceae; genus Pseudolabrys. The sequence goes on along the minus strand of DAISKM010000071.1, from coordinate 4,098 downwards.
ACATGTGCGGTGCAACTACGGATGTCCGCCATGGGCCAATAGCGACATGGCTCCACGCCGCGAGGGCTTTCGGCAGAGCGCACAAACCGCAACAATTACTTCTTTTTCTTCTGATCCTTCGTCTGGTCTAGATTCATGCCGAAATAGAATGGCAGCGACCAGCTTGGCAGCACCAGCGGAAGTGCGTCCCTGAGGGCGCGTCTGGTGTTGTCGTGCTGCTTAGCTATGTCCTCGGCCTCGGTGATCTGCTTGTCTTTTTGTTGCTTCGTGGCAGCTCCAGCCGGTGATGCAACAAAAGCTGCGGCGACAAGCAAGAGAATGAGTCGCTTCATATTGCCCCCCCTTTTTTTGCAAATGCAGTTGTATCAATGGGCCGCATTATCATCAGTCATTCCGCTGATTTCGCAATATGGTTGCCCGCAGTCTCTGTGGACACGGTTACCGAGCGCGCTCAAGTCATGCCGGAAAGTCGGCTTTAAGGGGAACGGACCTAGCGAATAGTGGGGCTGTCAGCCGAGAAACGTGTCGCCGGTCGGCCACAAATTAAACCTAGTACGCGAGTGGTGCTGGGGTGTTCCTTAGGTCGGCACGTGCGCCATTCACATGGCCGTATTGTTACCCCATACACTCGCGCGCCGCAGTGGCTTCGCCCAACGCGGCGCGGAATTTTCATCTCGGTACGCCCATTTCCGTATCGGCCGCGGCATCATCCAGCCCACGCTTTGGCGTGCAAAATTGTCGATCGGCTCTTTTCAACGTGGAGCGATCGTTACGACCACGCCAAAGGCAACCGCAGCAAATACTAATCCGACTATTACGGCACGGATTTCTGGCTTCATGGCCGAACCCGTCGCATTGAGAAAACTATATCTTAAAAGTTCCATCTATCGCTGCAGCAGATTTCGGAGTTTTGATTTTGATCCGAGGCTCATCTCTCGCGATGACAGCGATATGTCAACAATGTTTTCCTCCACAGCATGTGCGGTCGATGGATATCCCGATTAACAAGCTGCCCTTTTGCGTTATTGGCTATCGGCGATCGAGCGCTTCGATGCTCAAGATGGTCGGGAGATGCCGCGCAATCTCATGCCAACTCTCACCCTCGTCGAGACTGGCAAAGACTGAGCCGCTATTGGTCCCGAAGTAGAGCCCCACCGGCTCGCGTTCGTCACGCGCCATGGCCTGCCGAAGAACGGTGAAGTAGCAGGCTTCCTGAGGCAATCCATCGCGCATGGCCTGCCAGGTCTCGCCGCCGTCTCTTGAGCGCCACACGGCCGCAGCGGCATCGGGCGGAAAACGGCCCGCCATGTCACCGTTCAAAGGTACAGTCCAGATGGTTTCTGGATCCCGTGGATGAACGCAGATCGGAAAACCGAACGTTGACGGAAGACCACGAGTGATGTCGTCCCAACTCCGACCGCCATCGGCAGAACGCCAGACGCCGTGATGATTTTGCTGATAAAGCAAGTCAGCGGTGCCTGGTGCCCGCATCATGTTGTGGACGCAATGTCCGATTTCACCGTCGCGGGGCGCAGCTGGATGGGCGTGTTCAGTGCTGGGCTCCGTATTTGATAGTCGGTTGCGACGATCCCAGGTCCTGCCGCCATCCTCTGTCGCAAAGACGCCAGCCGCCGAAATCCCGACCCAGAGCTTTTTTGCGTTCGCTGGATCAAACAAAATCGTATGCAAAACCAATCCGGCCGCGCCAGGGTTCCAACTGTCGGCAGAAGGATGGTCTCGCAAACCTTGAACTTCTTCCCAACTCTTGCCGCCGTCCCGGCTCGAAAGCAGTCTTGCCGGTTTGGTTCCGGCATATAGTGTCCCGTGGGCATGGCCCAGCGACCATATCTGCGAAAACTGATCTGCGAACGCCAACGGTTGATTAGTCCAGTTCATCGTGGCGGCGAGTTGCGGTTCGTTGGCCGCCCAGTCGTCGATCTGACCCTTTGTGAGCTTTGCAACTTCCCAAGTCGCACCAAAGTCTTCAGAGTGCCACACACCAGCGCCGTGCCATTGGCCACCCCCACCGGCCCACAGCAACCCCGTGGCAGGGTCACCTACGATGTGATTGATGGGCCAGCCATCACAGAATGGCCCCTTGACTTTCCAGCCCTCCCTGCCGCTGCCGCCCGATATCAGGAAAGCACCCTTAGTTGTGCCGACAAGTATCGTGACCCCGTCTTGGCTCATTGCCGTTGTTCTCCGGTTTTTGGACCACGCGCCGTCTTATTCAGCCTGCATTGAAAGCGGCCTCGACCGCCGCCGCGCCGGCCCAGGATCACGAAGTGGCCGCTTCGGGTCATTTGCTCTATGTGTGGCAAAAGGCCGAAGTCCTCAAATGTCCGCTTTGCCCGAAAACGCCAAAATTATAGCTTTGTCGCGAAGGGTCATTGGCGGACATTTGCAGTGCGATCTGCCATGTCCGCTTTGCCCCCCGCAAGCGGACATGTGCATTGCAACTAGCGATGTCCGCTATGGGCCAGAAGCGGACATCTGCTCAATGCGCCGCGGCAGAAACCGGCCGGATCTTCCAGCGTGACGGCAAAGCCCAGCATTGCCAGTCGCCGAACCGTCGTGCTCGACGCTCACCAGTCCGGCCTCATCATTTTCTCATTGTTACTACTAACCTGATCATTTCATTTGCGTTGTCGACCGCCTGATCTGCCTTCTGATTTGCTTCATTTTCCATCGCGCCGCTGTCCGTCGTGTATTTCGCGGCGAAGCCGTCAACACCGAGATTCTTGTACTGCACAGTGTGCTGCATTTCGTGGGCCCAAAACCAAAGTTCTTTCGAGCTAGGTGATTTTGCAAATACAATTATATTATCGGCTGCGACGGCGTGATTGTCCCCACATGCCTCGTGGAATTTGCTGATGATGCTGTGCGAACCCACATTGTCGTCAATGACAAACTGGGCCCGGTCGAGGATTTCTTTTGAAAATACGCCAGTCAAATAAAATCTGATGTCTGGAGGAATTGGTTTCGCTCTATCTTGATAAAGCGCCACGGCCTGCCTTGCTCCTATCGCCAAGGGTACACCGATGACGTTTCCCACTTTTCCTCTTTCGAGAACATCTTGGGCCGTGCTGCTGAGCACGATGGGCGCTTGCTTCGAGAGTTTTTCTGGCATGCGCGAAATTTCGACAGTTTGACCAAGCTTTCTTGGGAGAACGGACTTCACGTGGTTTTCAATTTTCTGATCAGCACCAGCAACCACTTCGTGTGGCCTGATAAGAATTTCGATCCGGTCGTTCGCAGCGTCCTTAATCACCTTGACGGGATTTTCGCCTTTATTAACACGCCCCGCAGCCTTCGGTCCTGTAGTGACAGTATTGACAGCAGCTCTTGCGACGTTTGCTGCGATGTTCGCTGCATTGTTTAGATCTATTTGCGCGAAAGCGTTATGTGTAAAAGCGCATAAGACGACAAGCGATATGCCAATCGAGCAAAGTTTCATGTGAACGGCCCATTGGTCGTCAGGCGCGCCGGGTGAAACAATTTCTTATCACTTCTTCATTGCACGCAGCTCACGCACAATGACGCAGTTTTTTCCGTGCTGACTTCACCAGACTGGACCCGGCGGCCCAGTGGCCCCACGCCTCAAGGACTGCGGACCCGTGCTGGTGACGGTCGAATATTTGATTCAGCCGCAAGATCGAGACAAATTTTTGGATGCCATTGCCAAACTCGCCGGCGAGCGCCGACGGGACGGGGCTTTCGATTGGGGCGTATTGGAGGATACAGCGCGTGAGGGTCGCTTTGTCGAAACCTTTAAGGTGGATTCCTGGATTGAGCATTTGCGCCAGCACGAACGCGTAACGCACGCCGACCGTGAACTTCAGGAATCAGTCAATCGTTTCCACGTTACGGGCGCGCCGACGGTGACACACCTGATCGCCTGCGCATAAATGACTCGCCGCGTCCTCTTTGGTCAAACCGGGGCTCGCCTGCGAGCTAAAAGCCTAGCCCGCTACCTTTGCGGCTATCGATGTCCGCTTTGGGTCATTAGCGGACATTCGCACTGCTTTAATAGAGCGTCAAAGGTAGGATCACCAAGATTGGCGAAAACACCGACACGCGTGATACCGGGCAACGCCC
>DAISKM010000070.1:0-11041 GCA_036820945.1 Pseudolabrys sp. | reverse complement strand
CCTATCAGATTTGGGCAGCGATGTCCGCTTTGGGTCAGAAGCAGACATTTGCGCCGCAAAAAGTTATGTCCGCTTTACCCCCGAAAGCGGACATGTGCGGTGCAACTGGGGATGTCCGCTAAGGGCCAAAAGCGGACATCGTTCGGCACTTTACTGGTTTGGTTGTTAGCTTCGGCGCGCGAAAGCAGCCGATCAGCTACACCGCGCTGACGGAACGTGTAATGGGTCCCCCCACCGATTGATCGACCCCATCACCCAATTTCAAGGATACCGATAAAGCGTCCGCTGTTGTTGTTTCGATCTTGGCGTCAGAGAGGGATCGCTCTGCGCTTTCCGTCCTATACAGAAACGCTGTGGACACGCTACCGCCCCTGGACGAACATAGGCGCCCCTGCGTACTGAGGACGCCATCATGGACCTCGGGGAGTGGCTGCGGAGCCTTGGCCTCGAACGGTACGAAACGGTATTCCGTGAGAACGCGATCGACACCGATGTCATCCGTGATCTAACGGAGGAGCACCTTCGCGAGCTTGGTGTCCCGATGGGCGCTCGGCTGAAGCTCCTTAAAGCCATTGCGGAGCTGCGTGGCGATGCAGCGCTGAGCGGTCCTGCAGCAGGCGCTGCGCAACTTATCGCACAAGCGGAGACTGCCGAGCGGCGCCAAGTAACGGTGATGTTCTGCGACTTGGTAGGCTCTACGGCACTCTCCGCTCGCATGGACCCCGAAGACCTACGCGAGGTTATTTCGTCCTATCAGAAGTGCGCGACTGAGACTGTGCAGCGCTTTGGCGGCTTCGTAGCGAAGTACATGGGCGATGGGGTTCTGGTGTACTTCGGGTATCCCCAAGCCCATGAGGACGATGCCGAGCGGGCGGTATGCGCGGGATTGGAGTTGGTCGCCGCGGTGACCGCTCTCAAATTAGACACCCCCCTTCAGAGTCGTGTCGGCATTGCAACCGGGCTGGTCGTCGTTGGAGACCTGATCGGATCGGGAGAGGCTCGGGAGCGCGGCATTGTTGGAGAGACGCCGAACATCGCGGCGCGGCTGCAAGGCATTGCCGTGCCGAACCAGGTTGTTATTGCCGAAAGCACGCGAAAACTGCTCGGTAACCTGTTCGAGCTTGAGGACCTCGGGCCGAAGGACCTTAAAGGCATCGCGGGCCCCACACGGGCGTGGGTGACGTTGCGGGCAAGATCGGTCGAAGGTCGCTTTGATGCGCTGCACGCTAGCGGCCTGACTGACCTTGTGGGCCGGGAAGAGGAACTCGAGCTACTCACGCGACGCTGGACGCGGGCGAAAAGCAGCGAAGGTCACGTGGTGCTTCTCTCGGGCGAACCGGGCATAGGTAAATCCCGCCTTACAGCAGCGCTCCTAGAACGTCTCGCAAGTGAACCACACACGCGCCTGCGCTACTTCTGCTCCCCGCAACATACTGATAGTGCGCTTTACCCGATCATTAGCCAAATGGAGCGCGCGGCTGGCTATGCGCACGACGATACCCCGCAGGCGAGGCTCGACAAACTTGACGCTGTGTTGACGCAAAGTTTTATGCCGCGCCTGGACGCTGCGCTCTTTGCCGAAATGCTTTCGCTGCCGAATGACGGTCGCTATTCCAAGCTCGAATTGACGCCTCAGCAGCGGCGGCAACGAACGCTGCAAGCCTTGACAGCTCAGCTTGAGAAACTAGCAGGCCAGCATCCGACGTTGATGATCTTTGAGGACGTACATTGGATTGATCCGACGAGCCTCGAAGCGCTTAACCGGACTGTTGATAGAATTAAAACTCTTCCGGTTCTACTGATTGTAACTTTCCGCCCCGAGTTCAACGCGCCGTGGCCTGGACAATCGCACGTGACAAGCCTGGTGCTGAACCGCCTTGGGGAGCACGAAGCGGCCGCGATTATCGGGCGCGTCGCGGGAGACACCGAGCTGCCAGCGGATGTGGTGACAGAGATTGTCGGGCGCACCGACGGCATTCCTCTCTTTGTGGAGGAGATGACGAAGGCAGTGCTGGAGGCGAAAAGCGAAGGCCCGGCCCCAGCATTGGCGGTTCCGGCAAGCCTGCACGGCTCGCTGATGGCGCGGCTCGACCGACTCGGTTCGGCCAAGGAGGTGGCACAAATTGGTGCGGCGATAGGACGTGAGTTTTCGGACGCGCTACTCACGGCGCTGGTGGACAAGGCGGAGGCGGAACTCGACAGTCTCGTTGCTGCTGGTCTGCTGCTTCGGCAGGGCGTGCCGCCGCATTCGACCTATTTGTTTAAGCATGCACTGGTTCAAGACGCGGCCTATGGAACGTTACTGCGTGAGCCACGACGCGCGCTTCACGCCCGCATCGCTAACACCCTCGAAACCCAATTCGCCGAGATTGCCAAAAACCAGCCCGAATTGCTCGCCCAACATTGTGACAATGCCGGGTGGTCCGAAAAGGCTGCTCTCTATTGGCGCACGGCAGGTGAGCAGGCAGTGCACCGGGGCGCGAATGTCGAAGCAATCGAACACTTTCGCCGCGCGCTGCTTAGAAATGCCGAACGATCCGAGGGCACCGACCGCTTGCGCACTGAACTCACAATTTTGTCCCAACTCGGGCCAGCACTGATGAGTATTCATGGCTGGGCCGCTCCGGCAGTTGGCGAAGTACTGGAGCGAGCTACCGATGTCGCCCGACAACTCGAAGCATCTCGCGACCTCGCGTCTCCTCTAACGAGCCTTTGGCTTTTCCGCTACGCCCGAGGCGAACTCGACCAATCGGGCGAAATCTCGGACGAACTATTTCGGATCGCTCGAAAGCTGAATGATCCTGAACTCACCTTGCAGGCTCATCATGCCGCCGGTCCATTGCGATGGGTGCGTGGCTTCTATTCGGATGCAAGCAAGCACTTCGAAAGTTGCTTGGCACTTTACGATGAAGATCATCATGCCCAACACCGATACCACTACATGGGACATGATCCAGCCGTTTGCGCCATGACTGTAGGCGCGTCGGTGAAGTGGGCGCTCGGCTGTCCGGCTCAGGCTGCGAAACAGGAACTTGACGCGTTGTTGCTTGCTCGCAGACTGCAACACATACCTTCCTTGGCACACGCGCTATCTTTTAACGCTCAATCTCAGATTTTGAGACGCGATGTTGCGGCTGTTACCGCGAGCGCTAGCGAATTGCTGCCCATGTGCCAGGAATACAAACTAGCTCAACCTGGCGCTTTGGCGATGGTCGATCTGGGTTGGGCGCTGGTCCAGGGAGGCGAAGTCACGGATGGTTTCGCGCAGTTAGAAGAGGGGCTTGGTCAGCTGAACAGGATCGGCGTGCGAATTTGGCTTTCGCGCGTCAGGCGGACGATTGCCGAAGCGTGTTTGGCTTCTGAACGCTATGAAAAGGGGTTGGAGGAAGTGCGTCACGCAATGAGCATTGCAGACGAAATTGGTTTACAGTTTGAGAAGCCCCGGCTTCACCTGCTGCGAGGCGCGCTACTGCTTCACGCCTCCAGGCGAAACTTTGAGATGGCTGAAGGTTGTTTTCGTTTGGCCTTCGAGGCTGCGAATGCACAAGGAGCGCGCGGTTGGGCATTGAGGGCCATGACCTCGATGACCAGTCTATTGGCCGAGCGAGGAGAACGACTGCAGGCGCGTGACCGTCTCGCGACAGTCTATGCCGACTTTGCAGAGGGCCTCGATACTCCCGATCTTCAGGATGCAAAGGCTTTACTCGATCAGCTAAGTTGAAGGCACAAGCTAAGTGCCAATCCGCGGGCCCAAAACGCGCCTAGGGGCTTTCTGGCGCCGCTTGAAGGCTGTCCGTAACAAGCTAGCTGGTCCGCGCAACTGATTAGCTGGACGCGACCCTCGGCAGAGCATTGGACCGTTGACAGAAGCCACGGCACAGAATTAATGAATTTATCGCCTTTTCCGTACCTTGCCGACGCCCATTGCTGATAGCTCACTGGAACGTCTTTCGGCCTCAAATCGAATTTCATCTCGAATGTATCGCCGCAGCGCGCTGCGATCCGCTAGGGCGTCCTTAATCGTCTTCCGCCAATTGCCAGGCTCGCCCTTCCCAATCGGTGGTCCACCATAAGCTCGCCAATAGTCCTCACAGGCTTTTTGTGCTTTCGGATTATTAGCCCCGGGTGGTCCGCCACGTGCAAAATCCCACGCCTCAATCACTATCAAGGCACAGGTGATCCTACCCGGCCTTTTCGGCGCGCCGAGCTTCAATGAGATGTTGGACAAAGTCTTGTCGCATACCTCGGAGACATCTCGGGTGGTCTTGCGTGCAACGCGAAGGCATTCGATTGCGCTAAATGAAATGTCGAGCAACGAAATCTTGCTGAGCGCCTTTTCAAAGCGCCGGGCTTCGCCCTTAAGGAGCTTGAGGTTATCGCGGACCTCACTTCGCTTCGGGATGCGCTCAGCATTATGAACTTCCGTCGCAATGTTGGCTGCAAGCTGCGCTAGCACCTTCTCTAATCGGGGATTACCGATCTTTCGTGCTACCGTAGCGAAAGGGCTCTGGACTTCGACCATAGAGTTAATACCAGCGACGAACACAGGTGGTTTCAAGTTCTCGGCATTGCGCCCACCGCGACTGTGGACGAATCAAATCGGCATCCCGCGCTAAGGTCAGACAGTAGTCCTGACCGGGTTGCTGACCTAGGAGTAGAGTTGCGAAAAATCGCGGACAAAAAGATGAAAGAGCTTAATGCCGTCTACGAGGAAGGGCTACGTGCTAGGGGAACAGCCCAGTCGGGGTGTTACGACGATGCCCGCGCTAGACTGTCCATGTCCGCTTTGGGTCAATAGCGGACATTTGCGCCGCAAAAAGCGATGTCCGCTTTACCCTCGAAAGCGATATTGGATGCGTATTTTCGGATGTCCGATAAGGGCCCATAAGGGGACATTTCCAACTTATGCGATCAGAGCAACTCGCGGGACCTCGATACCGGGCTCGCCTGTCGTGAAATGTTAAACTGCCACGCGATTCGGCGTGGTCTCATTGGGTCGGATTGAACCGCAACCGCGAAGGCAAAAATTTATGCGGGTGATCACTTTGGCCAGCCAGAAGGGCGGCACGGGCAAATCGACCCTATGCATCGGTCTTGCGGTCGCTGCCATCGAGGATGGCGAGCGCGTCCTGATGTTGGAGACCGATCGGCAGGGCACAATCTCAAACTGGGCGGCCCGCCGAGCCAGTCCAGAACCGTTTGTCGAACGGGTCACTGACCGGTATCAGATTGAGCGCGCCGTGCGAGCCCTTGATCGGAGGGGCTGCACGCTGCTGATCATCGACACACCTGGCAGCGACAACGACGTTGTAGCCGATGCCATCCGAGCTGCTAGCCTTTGTCTCATTCCGGCGAGACCGAGTCAGGCGGATATTGAGGCAACGCATCCGACGCTCAAAGCAATTCGCGGGCTGAACAAGGAATTTGCCTTCGTCCTCAACCAGACACCACCGCGCGGACAGCGTCCCACGCGCGTCGCCTTGGCCTTAAACGAGGTTGGAGTGCTCGCGCTTCCCTACATTGTGCTGCGCAACGACCATGTGGACGCGCTCGCCGCTGGTCTCGCGGTTTCAGAATTTGCGCCACACAGTATTGCTGCTGCCGAAATCCACGCCCTTTGGGCCTGGTCAAAACAAAGACTGGCAATCAACTCCGCTGCCAAAATGCAAGCTCCTGAACACGACAAGGCTCCGGCAACGCAGACGAGGCCCGACGACGCGGTGGGAATCGTGAACAATGACCCCTTGTATAATGTGGTGCTCCAGTCGTTACGATTGGCCGCCTTACCATGGGCTCCGTGGTTGCAAACTCACCGCACCAGCGCGGCCAAGCATGGGGGCGATCAGTCTCGCACCGAGTGACAATACACAACGTGGTCAGGTTGCCGATCGTGACTGATCAGGAGACATTGCCTGTTGACCACCGCCGCCGAATGTCCGAGATGCAATGTCCGCTTTGGGTCAAAAGCAGACATTCGCACCGCAATAGGCCATGTCCGCTTTACTCTAATAGCGACCGCAAAAGCGGATTTCCCGCGAACGGTCATGTCCGCTTTAACCCCAAAAGCGGACATGTGCGGTGCACTAGCCCATGTCTGCTTTGGGCCAATAGCGGACATGCGCCAATATCGCCATTTCATTCAAGCAACACGTCGGCGCGCTGCAAAAACGTTTCTGGAATTGTGAGGCCAATTGCCTTGGCCGTTCTGAGATTAACGACAAGCTCGAATTTGGTGGGCTGCTCTATGGGTAGGTCCTTCGGCTGCTTGCCCTGTAGTATTCTCTGCACAAACTTGGCGCCGTGCCGAAAAGCGGTCGGCCCATCCGCCCCAAATGACATTAGTCCGCCAATTTCCGCAAACGCGCGGGCGGTCGAGGCTGCCGGCAGACGGTACTTTATCGCCATATCAGTCACGGTTTTGACCGCCAGGCTGCCTTGGACGACGACGGCATCTGCTCGCTCACTCACCATGGTTGCAAAGGCATTCTCGCCTCATCGGGTCCGCTGACCATTACGACAGGCTTTATCTCTGCGCCTGTAGTCCGACCGCCAAGCAAGACTTGATCAAGCATGGATTTCGCGAATACAGGATTTGTCGAGTGGCCCAGTACACCCACACGCCGCGTGGCGGGCAGCATATCGCGGAACAGCTCGACACTTTTTCCATTCAACGCGGAAGCCATCAAGGATACGCCGGTAATGTTTCCGCCAGGCTGCGCCAAACTGGGAACGATGCCAGTTTCTACTGGGTCACCCACGATCACAACGATTGGGATATCACGCGTCGCCTGTTTCGCCGCCAGCGACGGTGGAACGTAGAGCGCCACCATCACATCGACCTTGAGCCTGACTAGCTCGTTTGCGAGTTCAGGTAGTCGATCAAGCTTTCCTTCCGCAGAGCGAAACTCAAATGCAATGTTTTGACCTTCCACATAGCCAAGCTCGTGCAGTCCTTCCCGAAGTTCCTTCTCAAAAGTCTTCGCATCTGCGGTTCCTATATAGAGCGCGCCCACTCGTGTTACTTTTGATTGCTGCGCGTCCGCTGCGAGTGGCCAACCAATCGCCGCACCGCCGAGAAGTGTAACGAATTCGCGTCGCCTCATTGTCACCCCAGACGCTGGCAGGCTCACATCGTAGCAACTGTTCCGGGTACTATGAAAGATGTTGGGAAGAGGACAATAAGCAGACATTCAACCGTGCAAATGGGATGTCGGCTAAGATCTATAATGCCGATCATACGCCTTCGGTCGTCCGGAGTTTGCGAAGGCGCATCGGCCAGCCGACACGGACAAGCGTTTGGTCCGGATCGGACACCGCAAACTCATACGTACCCCATGGTTTTTCCTCTGGTCCTGTTCCAAGGATTTCATCCCGGAATTCCTTTGCCCAGGTGTCCACATCTTCCATGTAGAAAAGTCCGAACGGATTTCTGCCCGGGACAAGCCAACCCTCGACTGTTGCTGTCAAATGAAGCTGACCGTTGCCGTTGGACAGCATTCGGTAGGTCGGAGACTCTTTTGGAACTGAACTTTCAATGCGCGTGAACCCGAGGCGTCCGTAAAAGCGCTCGGATAGATCGAGATCGTTGCAGGGTAAGATGGCGACAACGGTACCGGACATCATTTCTAACCCCTTCATCGCTGTCGCCCTTCGCGCATGGTCCCAGCAAAATCGGACCTGCATATGGCGCGTTGCCTTTGAGCAACGAACACTTCGTCAGCAAGGGCGAGCAGTGGATGACCTGATGTCCGCTTTGGGTCATAAGCAGACATTTCTGCGCTGCGAAACGATATCAGCTTTACCTCCGAAAGCGGACATTGACAGGCCGCCCCTAACAGTTGTTGGCAACCGTGTTCGGGGTGACGTGTTATCCTAAATTGGGGGCACGAGATGCGGACATGTTCAGTTTTAAGACACTGATGGATAATGCCAGTTCGGCTTCTCGCTGGATGAGTGGTGGGAGAAAGGCCGAACCAAAAGCGCCGCAGGAAGTGCGCCGCATCCCACGCAAGCAATTCGATGCCGTAACGGGTGGAGCCAAGGCCGCAATGCGCGACTTAACGGAATTCGCCGAACAAGCTAAGTCGCGGCTACGCGAAGATCGCCCAATTAAGCAGGATGATCTCCTAGAGCTTCTACGCAAGCTCATTGCTGCGCAGAAGCGGATCGATTCCGAAATTGAGTCCAACGTCGCCAAATCCGCCGACACCGGCGACACCGAATGGGACAGACGAAGCTATAACTTGTTCGCCTTTCCCACTAGTCGGATGGCCAACTCGCTGCAAGCGATCGTCGATGGCACGCTCGCGGCTTCAAACAACGGAGCCAAGGACGTGAAATTGCTCTACGAACTAACAGTGGCCGAAATGGATGTCGCGGTTGCCCGCTTTAACGTGACGTTGAGCTTCTTTCCGGAGCCGCCTAGCGCGCCAGGCGATCAGACACCGAAAGTGGCTTAGCCCTAAGGCCTATGTCCGCTTTGGGTCAGAAGCAGACATTTCGCAGTGCAATCGCCATGTCCGCTTTACCCCCGAAAGCGGACATTCTGCGTGATTGAGAACATTACCTGCTGAGCCGGCGCAGCAGGTCCGGCAGCGCTCGCCGTGTGCGCCGCGCTAGGACTGTTTGCGGCGTGTGTCCAACGCCTCTAACAGGTCGGCGTAAGCCTTGTACCCGGTGATCTCAGCGGCAGCAGCTTCGGCAGCGTTGCCCGCTTGGTCCAAGACTGCAAAATATTTCTCATCATCTGCTTCGTCGGTCGCTTCCGCTGCGTTAGTCGCAGCGTTGAAGATGCGGTAGCGGGCAGCCTCTTGCCGCGCCTCCCAGGCTTTATCGGCCTTCGTCCTGTCGTCGTTCATACCCTCCTCCTTCGTAAGAACCCAAGGCGGGCATCGTGCCACTGTTGATGTCTGCTTTGACCCCGAAAGCGGACATTTGCGTTGCAGCTAGGGATGTCCGCTATGGGCCAATAGCGGACTCATGCAGCGCAGCAATTGGGATCGCTACTCGATCACTTCATCGGCGAGCGCCAAAAAATTCATCGGCAGCTCGATGCCCGTGGCCTTTGCGGTCTTGAGGTTGATGACGAGCTTGTAATGCGTCGGCTCCTCGAACGGCAGATCAGCCGGCCGCGCGCCGCCCAAGATGCGTGCGGTGAGGCCGGCCGCGCGCTCCATGCTTTCTTTCAGGTCGGGTCCATAAGACATCAAGCCGCCGTCACGCACATTGGGGACATCGTATTCGTAGAGGGCTGGAATACGGCGCGCGCCGGCGTAGTCGAATACGCGCTTGCGATTGAGAGTTGTGAGCGAGTCCGCGACCATGAAGATGGCATCCGGTGGGTCGCGATCCATGGCCTCGAATACTCCGGCAAAATCGTCGGGCTCGCGCATGCCGAGCGGCTGCACCGTGACTCCAAGCGACCGCGCGGCATCGGCGGAGGCATCATAACGCATGCTCATACCGAGATCGTTCCGGTTCCACAACATCGCTACACGTCGCACCTTCGGCACCGCTTGCTTGATCACCTCGAGACGTTTGGTGGCGAGAGTCGCCGCGTTGTCAGAAATGCCTGTGATGTTGCCACCCGGGCGCGCAAGGCTGTCGATGAGGCGCGTCGCGACCGGATCACCGGCTCCAAAGAAGACCACCGTCGGCACATTCGCCACCTTGCAGGCGAGCGTGGTTGGAAAGCCTGCTGCGACGATCACATCCACTCCGTTAGCCTTCATGCTGTTGACAATCTCGCCAAGTTTGCTGACTTGGCCACCTGCGCCGCGCGCCTCGAACGCGAGGTTTTTGCCGACTGTGTAGCCGTGCTGCTCCAGCTTTTTCAGCAGGATCGCCCCAAGCGGCGATTTCTCGTCTAACGGCGCACTCGGGAAGAGCGTGCCGACACGGTAGATCTTAGATGTGGTCTGGGCGATGGCAACGCGTGGGGCGGCAATTAGCGCGCCGGCGAGAAAAGAAATGAAGTCGCGACGGAGCATGGCACCCTCTCGAATACGCATCGTTTAACGGCGCAAATTTTATCGCTTATTCCGATCAGGCGGAAGGATTGAAAACCCCTCGCCGCCAGCGAATTGTGCGTCACTATAAATTTGGCGGCAAATGTCCGCCATGGGTCATAAGCCGACATATGCGCCGCAAACGCCATGTCCGCTTTACCCCCAATAGCGACGGCAAAAGCGGACTCCCGCAAAAGGCTATGTCCGCTTTACCCTCAAGAGCGGACATGTGCGGTGCAACTAGCGATGTCCGCTTTGGGCCACAAGCGGACATCGCGGTTTGAAAATAAAAAGGCCGCCGACTCAATAGCGAACGTCAAAGCCGTTGAGCTCCGTCGGTGCCGTCACCTGCATGAGGTCTCGCCGACGACCGAAAATCAAATTTCATACCAAGCATCGTGCCTAGTTGTTCAACCGTATAAGGCTTTGGCAAGTAGGCAGAATTTTTTACGAAGAGCGCCATCATTCCGTCAGTCACAGCCTGTCCAGATGTGTAGAGCACTTTCAGTTCGGGCCGCATTTTGACGGCTTGAACGGCTAGTGACAAACCAGCTTCGCTCTCGCCCTTTAAATTTAAGTCAATGAATAGGAGGTCAATCGGCTCTGGAGACGAGAGGAGAGCGAGTGCTTGTTCGATAGACCCGGCAGATAGGGTGGTGTGCCCTGCCGTTTGCAGGAACGACTCGGAGAGAATGCGTACTTGGTCCTCGTCCTCGACCAAAAGGATAATAGCCACGACGCGCCCCTTTTGCGCCGAAAGTACCGACGCCAAGTTCCCAACCATTGTAACTCATTGGAATAGGGAATGGTGACTTTCGTAAGGATGAGACAAGCCTGTCAATGTCCGCTTTGGGTCATTAGCGGACATTTATTGATGTCCGCTTTTCCCCGAATGATGTCCGCTTTACCCCCGAAAGCGGACATTCGGCAGTACAAAACAAATGTCAGCTAAGTGCCAAAAGCGGACGTCAGTAATTCCCGGACACCGCATCAGTTTAACCGTTAGGTGAGATAGGCCAATGGTCGAGAGCACC
>DAISKM010000069.1:7116-11055 GCA_036820945.1 Pseudolabrys sp. | reverse complement strand
AGTGAAATCACCGCAGTCAAGGGGGTCGCCTAGCGCAGCAATTCTGCAACGCGTGTCCGGTTGAGAGCCAGCCATTGCAATCCGACGGTCATCGGAACGCCGCGAACCGCGTTTCTACCGAGAGCCCCGAGGGCCGCATCAATAGAAACACGCTGGATACAAACGTGCTCATTGTCCGGCGTGGTCAATGCGCCTTCCCGCACGTCCGCAGCGTCGACGGCGGCAAGAAACATCGTGACCTCCTCGTCGGTCAGCCCCGGCGTGCTCAGAAATGTCAGCAATTCGACAAGCTTTTTGGGCGCCACGCCGATTTCTTCTTTGCATTCTCGCCGCGCAGCATCGATCAGTGACTCGCCCGGTTCGACGCGCCCGGCCACGAACTCGACGAGATCGCCACGGCCGTTGGCGAGATGCGCGGCCAGTCGAAATTGGCGGATCAGCACAATCTCCTGGCGGACTAAGTCGATAGGCATCACGACGACGACCTTGCCCGCGATCAATACATCGCGCTCCTGCACGAGCGGGGTGTCGTCGTGCTTTACGGTGACGCTGTAGCGATAGTAATCGCGGTAGGCTCGTGCAAGCACCTGTCGCTGGGACAGCGCTGCCTCGGCAGGCAAGTCCGCGAGTTCTCGCCGTTTCAGAGTCATTCTTGTTGCGAAATGTTTATTCCGCCGCTTCGCCGCGCGGACGGGGGTACATGGCTTCGCGCAGTTCCGGCCGTTGCCACTGCGGACCGAGCACGCCTTGCTTTGCGCCGTAGTTTAACGCCGATGTCACGCTGTCGCTCGTCGTGCGCATCTCCCGCGGGCGGTCGAGGCTTACGTCGACGACGAAAAGCCCGGCACCGGTGCTCTCGAACAGGATTTCCTCGGGGGTTGCGACCATCGCGAGACCTCGCTCCGCGTGGCTGAACAGATTCTGCGTGGTAACGACAATCGCCAGGTTCTCGATCGCGCGCGACCAGATCAAGTTGCGCCAGGTCGCCCACAGCCGCCGCTTGTCGGTTCCTGCCGGCATGAAAATCAATTCGGCGCCGCGGAGTGCAAGCGCCCGCGTCACCTCGGGCATGTAGGCCTCGCTGCACATCGCGAGCCCTACTTTTCCGTGTTGCGTTTCGAAGACAGGGAACTCATTCCCGGCAACGTATTGAAACTCCCACCACTGCCCCCCGGTGTAGATCCATGGTCCGTTTGGATGGGTGCGGCGATAACTGGCCGGAGGGCGGCCATCGCCATAGGCCATGCAAATCAGATTATGCGCCGTGCCTTCGTTGTGGCTCAGCGGCTCGATGGTGCCGTAGACCGCATTGATCCCGTACTTGGCAGCGGCATCCGCAATGCGCGGTGTCGGATCGAAAGTCGCCGGCATGCGCCAGGGACCGGGATAGGTTTCAGGGAAGCAAACGAAATCCGCAGCTTCCGCCTTGGCGCGGGCAATGAAATCAACGGCATCGGCGACGTTCTTTTCGGCTTCTTCGACCGGATTGGCGATGGGTTGAACGACGGCGATGCGGAATGTCATGCGGGACTCCGGAGATGTACAGGCGGCGAGACAAGCTTGGAATGCGGGCCCGGTGCGGTCAAGCGAGCGCCTGGTCGGCCGCCGCCAGGACCTGCGCCGGCGCCAGCTCGTCGAGACATGCGCTGCGGCTACGGATGTTGCGCTCGCAGCCTTCGAAGGTGCAAGGCATGCAGGGCAAGGGGTTCTGCACAATCCAGACGTTGCCGCGGTTCTGGATTGTGCCGCTTGCGTCCCACGGGGTCGCGAGCCCGCCAACCGGCCAAGGACCCCACACGCGTGGATCCGTCGGCCCAAACAGGGCAACGGTCCTGCAGCCCGCCGCGGCGGCAAGATGGGTCACCGATGTATCAGGCCCAATATAGAGGCGTGCCTTTTCGAGCAGATTCATCATGCCCGGCCATTCCATCTGATGAATTTGGGCAATACCGCTCCAGACTTCTTCGAGATAGCGACGCTCGGCCGCACCGGGACCGCCGATCGCGACCACGGAAAGGCCGCGCTTCGCAAGACCTGAAGCGAGCGTCCGCCAACCCTCCGGCGTCCATTCCTTGTAGGTGAACATTGGCGCTGCGTGGATGAGGGCGTAGTTGCCACTGATGGGAACCTGCGAGCTTGGCGCCGCGGCTGGACAGACCAGTTCCGTAACGCGCGTGACTCCAAGGACGTCGGCGAGACGCAACATCTGCTCGACGCGGTGCAATTTGTCCTCTGCCGGGACGCGTCGGTGCAACGCAATGCCCTTTAGCCTGCGCGCAAGCCATGGACCGTCGCTGTGTGTAATCCCCGCACGAAATCGGCCGGCAGCAAAGGCAAAGACGGTGGGGCGATCGCCGCTCTGAGTCGAGACGGCGATATCATACCGGCGCCAGAGGCGGGCCAGGAGTTGCGCACTCTCCGATGCCGTTGGCCTCTCCGGCATGGTGATCACGCGACCGATGTCGGGATTACCCGCAACAATTCCCGCCGTATTGGCGAAGGTCAGCACGTCGATCGTCGAACTGGGCCACGCGCGGTGCAGGCTCCTAATCAGCGGTGTGGTCAGCAGCAGATCGCCAAACCGGCGCAGGGAGATCACAAGGATTCGGGATGGCATCTCGGTCATCGTGAATTTTGCAGGCCTCGCTGACCGTGCTCCAACCCGACGATTCCGCGGGGCTTGAGCAGCTGCCGCAATGCATCGATCAAAGTTGTCTGTTGGCTTTGCTCATAGGAAATGGGCGGTTTCATTCCCCAGACCGGCTTGGGCCACGCGGCATCCGTGTGTCGACGCGCAATGATGTGCACGTGCAGCTGCGGCACCTGGTTGCCCAACGCGGCGATGTTGAGCTTGTCGCATCGCGTCACAGTCTTGAGCGCATCCGCGGCCGCCGCGATCTCGCCAAGCAATTGCACTTGCGCGTTATCCTCGAGGTCGATGAGTTCGACCAGCCCGGGCAGCCGAGGCACCAGGATCAGCCACGGGTAATTTGCGTCGTTTGCCAGAAGGACGCGCGCGAGGGGCAGGTCGCCGATCGGAACTGTGTCCTGAGCGAGCTGGGCATGCAGCGACCAATCCTTTGCAACACCTGAATTCATTGGACGATTCCGCAGATTCTTTCGGAGGAAAGCTAGCAGACCTCTCGCCGGGCTGCTTGCTTTCCCGCGCCATTGGTCCGATATAGAACCCCGGGAGGTTGGCGGTGGACGAGCCACTCGCCAACCGGGTCAGGTCCGGAAGGAAGCAGCCCTAACGAGCGCGGTTCGGGTCGCTCGTCAGCCTCCCACCAACTCCCCGATTCGTTTGGAATAGCCCGCGCTTCGCGCGGCAGCGAAGCGGATGGCACCATGAGCGAGCCTAAAAAATCCGCCGTTACCGGTTCCGCTCCGGCCGAGGCGTCGGTCGACCGATATCGCGTGCTCGCGCGCAAGTATCGTCCCGCGAGTTTTGACGACCTCATCGGTCAGGACGCCATGGTGCGGACGATTTCGAATGCATTCGAGAGCGGACGTATTCCACAAGCCTGGATCCTCACCGGTGTGCGCGGTGTCGGCAAGACAACGACTGCGCGAATTCTGGCGCGTGCGCTGAATTACGAATTGCCTGATGGCTCAGTGACTGCACCGACGGTCAGGATACCGATCATGGGCTTGCATTGTCAGGCCATCATTGAGAGCCGGCACCCCGATGTGCTGGAAATGGACGCTGCGTCCCACAATAGCGTGGAGGACGTGAGGCAGATCAACGACGCCATCCGCTATGCGCCGATGAGCGCGCGGTACAAAGTTTACATTCTCGATGAAGTGCACATGCTTTCCGGCGCCGCGTTCAATGCCCTCCTTAAGACCCTTGAAGAACCGCCGCCGCATGCCAAGTTCATTTTTGCCACCACCGAAATCCGCAAGGTGCCCGTAACCGTCCTGTCGCGCTGCCAGCGG
>DAISKM010000069.1:0-7106 GCA_036820945.1 Pseudolabrys sp. | reverse complement strand
CGGTTTGACTTGCGCCGCGTGGATGCCGTTGCGTTGATCAAGCATCTTGAGAATATCGCGTCGAAGGAAAAGGTGGAGACTGAGCCGGCGGCACTCGCCCTGATTGCGCGCGCAGCGGATGGCTCGGTGCGCGACTCACTTTCGCTGTTCGACCAGGCGGTTGCCCACGCCGCCGGACCGGTGCGTGCCGAAGATGTTCGACAGATGCTGGGTCTGGCCGATCGGGTGCGCGTGGTCGACCTGTTCGAGGCTTTGATGAAAGGCGATGTCGCTGCCGCCTTGCGGGAGCTTCGTGATCAATACGACAGCGGCGCCGATCCCGCGGTCGTCCTCAGCGATCTCGCCGAATTCACGAATTTTGTCACGCGCGTCAAGGTCGTTCCCGCGATCGCAGACGATGTGTCACTTTCCGAGGCCGAGCGCACGCGCGGCCGCGCATTCGCGGCGCAACTGTCGATGCGCGTGCTTTCCAGAGCTTGGCAAATGTTGCTGAAGGGAATTGCCGAAGTGCATGAATCCGGTCGGCCGGTTGCCGCCGCGGAAATGGTTTTGGTGCGAATTGCCTATGCTGCCGACCTGCCGACGCCGGATGAGGTGGTGCGCTCGCTGAGCGAGAATGTCTCTGTGCGCCCGCAGGGCAGTGGCAGCTCGGCCCAGCCTGAGAGCTATGCGGCCCGATATGAGGCGCCCCGCGGCTCGCCACGCTCGGCGGCGGCGGTGTCACCGCGGCCGACCGATGAGCCCATCGCAAGGGCCGAACAACCGGCGGCCATGCCTACGCTTGCCATTGGCACATTCGAGGAGCTGATTGCGCTGGCGGCAGAAAAACGCGACATCGCCGTGAAAATGGCGCTCGAACGCGATGTCCGGTTGGTGCGCTGCGAGGATGGCCAACTCGAGATTGCCCTTGAGGCGAGCGCGACGAAAACGCTGGTGCATGATCTGCAGCGGAAGTTGGCCGGCTGGACCGGAAAGCGGTGGATTGTCGTCGTGTCCAAGGAACAGGGCGCCCCCACGCTTCGCGCGCAGGCGGAAGCCCAGCAGGCGGAGATCGAGCGCGGTGTGCAGAGAGATCCGCTGGTCCAGGCCGTGCTGAGCCGATTTCCGGGAGCGAAAATCGTCGGTGTGACGCAGAACTCTGACGCCGCTGACGCTATCCCTGATGTTTCCTCCGACAGCGAGGACCAATGACATGCCGGATTTTCTTGGCCTTATGAAACAGGCGGCGCAGTTGCAGTCGAAGATGCAGGCCATGCAGGCCGAACTCGACCAGATTGAGGTCGAAGGGACGGCAGGCGGGGGCCTGCTCACTGTCATCCTGACTGCGAAGGGTGACCTCAAGGGCATCAGAATCGACGATTCCCTGCTCAAGCCTTCCGAAAAGGAAATCCTTGAAGATCTCATGGTCGCTGCGCACGCCGACGCGCGGCGTAAGGCAGAGGCTGTGTTGCAGGAAAAGATGAAGTCCCTCACTGGCGGTTTGCCGCTGCCGCCCGGATTGGGATTGGGATGAAGATTCCGAAGGATCTTCTGGTCGTCATGCCCGGCCATAGCTATCCAAAGGACGGCGTGCTTTCGCACGCCTATGCGCCGGTCATCCACGTCTTGGACGGATTGCTGCATGCCCGCCGCCGTTGCCGGACCTGAGATCGAGCGCCTGATTCAATTGCTGGCGCGGCTGCCGGGCCTAGGTCCCCGTTCGGCGCGGCGCGCGGCGCTGCATCTCATAAAAAAACGCGAGTTGCTCATGGCTCCGCTCGCCGCCGCGCTCGAGACGGCGATGAAAAAAGTCGAAATATGCAAGATCTGCGGCAATATCGATACGCAAAATCCCTGCACCGTCTGCACCGACGGCAGGCGCGATGCTTCCATCATCGTCGTCGTCGCCGATGTTGCCGATCTGTGGGCGCTTGAGCGCGCGCACGCAATAAACGGCCGCTATCACGTGCTCGGGGGGACACTGTCGCCGCTCGACGGTGTCGGTCCGCAGGACCTCACCATCGAAACGCTGGTTTCGCGCGCGCACGAAACATCCGTGACGGAAATCATTCTTGCGCTCAATGCGACCGTCGACGGCCAGACCACCGCGCACTACATTACCGAACTGTTGCACGATGCGAATGTGAAGGTAACGCGGCTTGCGCATGGCGTGCCGGTCGGCGGCGAGCTTGACTATCTTGATGAAGGCACGCTCGCCGCGGCAATCAAGCAGCGAACGTTGTTCTAGGCGTCAGCTGCGAGATCAGGCTCTCCTCGCATCCAGCCTTTTAAAATGTCCGCGCTTTTGCAGCCAGGCCAGCAGCAACAGGCTTGGAATGCCGGCCAACATGCAGATCACAAAAAACCAGACCCAACCGGTCGACTCGGCGATGAAACCGGCGCCCGAGGACAAATAGGTGCGACCGACCGCCGCCAGCGCGGTCAAAAGGGCGTACTGCGTCGCCGTATGCAGTGGATTCTGACAAAGGGCCGAGAGATACGCGACGAACATGACGGTGCCGATCGCGCTGGTGAAATTCTCGGCGATGATCGCGGCGGCGAGCATCGTTGTGTTGGTGCCGACCACCGCCAGGGCACTGAAAGACAGGTTCGCGGCGGCCTGCAGAACGCCCCCGATCCACAGGCTGGTTGCAAGCGGAAGCGCGCGGGCGATGAATCCGCCGGCGAATCCGCCAAGCAGAAGTGCGCCGAGGCCCACGCCTTTCACGATCGCCGCATACTCGTTGCGGGTAAAGCCCAGGTCGATCACGAACGGCGCAGTCATGGCGCCTGACAGCGCATCCGTGAACTTGAACAGCACCACGAAAGCCAGCATCACCAGGGCGAGCTCATGGCCGAGGAAGTCCTTGAACGCGCCAATCGCGGTTGTGACCACGCGCGCGAGAGGCTTCTGAGTGGCGTGCGCGGCGTTTGCCTCCGCCGACCGCTCGGGCTCGGTCGCCACAAGCGCTGTTATTGTGCCGATCAGCACCAGCATCGCCATCGCGAAATATCCAAGGCGCCACGCCGCTTGCTTGTCGAAACCGTTGGCTTCAATGGCGCTCACTAAAAAAAGTGCGCCGGCAGTGGAAATCAGCATGCCAATACGATAGGCGGCGACGTAGGAGGCCATTCCGGCGGCCTGTTCGTTTTCAGGAAGGCTTTCGACACGAAACGCGTCTACGACAATGTCCTGTGTCGCGGACGCGGTCGCCACCAACAGCGCGCCGAGCGCGACCAGACCCGGCGCCGTGGCGGGATTGCAGGAGCCCAGGAATACGATTGCCGCCATCAGCAGGATTTGCGTGAACACCAGCCACCCGTGCCGCCGCCCGAGCCAGCGCGACAGTAGGGGCACGTCGATCGCATCGGTGATTGGCGCCCACAGGAATTTGACCGTGTAAGGCGTGCCGACCAGCGCAAACAGTCCGATGGTGCCGAGGTCAACTCCGGATTCGCGCATCCAGACCAGAAGCGTCGCGCCCGAGAGGGCCAACGGCAGGCCGGACGAAAAGCCGAGGAACATCACAATCAGGACGCGCGGCTTGAGGTAGACGGCTGCCGCGTCGAACCAGGACGGCCGAGCCCGCGCCTCGGGGGAAACTGTCATTGCCTATTCGCCGGCTTCGAGCCTGCGCGCGCCGGGGCCGGGCAGAATGTCTGCGGTCGGCGGTTCGTCCGCGAACTCGACATCCTGGATCCTCTCTCCGCGGCTCACGATCTTGTCGGTTGATACCAGGATCTGCCGGATGTCGCCGTTGGCCTGGCCGAAATGCTTTTCCAGATTGGTAACCCGATCCCGCAAACGAACAACGTCCTCGACCAGAAGGGCGACTTCCGTCAGGATTCTGCCGGCCGCCTCGCGCATGCGCGCATCTCTCCGGATCTGCTGGATCACCTGGATTGCCAGCATCAATAAAGACGGCGAAACGATGATCACCTTGGCACGATAGGCCTTCTGAAAGATATCGTCGAAGCTGTCATAGAGCTCTGCGTAAATCGATTCAGAGGGCACGAACATCAGCGCCATGTCCTGAGTCTCGCCCGGGATCAGGTACCTGGCGGCGATGTCGCCGACGTGCTTGGCGATGTCGGTGCGGACGCGCGCGATAGCCAGCTTGCGCTCGTCTTCGCTTTTTGCCTCCCGAAATGCGGTCACCGCCTCAAGCGGAAATTTTGCGTCGATGACCAGGGGAGGGCCGTCAGGCAAGTGCACGACGCAATCCGGCCGAGCCTTGTTGGTCAGCGTGGCCTGGAACTCGTAGCAATCCTTCGGCAGGCCGTCCTGGATGATCATTTCCATCCGCGCCTGTCCGAAGGCGCCGCGCGACTGCTTGTTTGCCAGCACAGTCTGAAGGCTCGTTACCTGCGCGGCGAGATCGGTAATATTTTTCTGCGCGCCGTCGATCACCGCGAGCCGCGCATGCAGCTGCTGCAGATGCTCGGCCGTATGCTTCGTCGACATCTGCATCGACTCGCCCAGTCTGGCGGTCACCGCGTCGAGCCTTTCATGGACTGTTTGCTGCAATTGGGCCTGAGCTTTGGCAAGCAGTTCGGCCATGATCTGCACCCGGGCGTTCAGGTCAGCCATCCGCTGCTCGGCAATAGGGTCGGGCGGCGGCCTGCGCGGCCACACCAGCATCACGATGACAACGGTAATCCCGACTGCGACAAGGCCGCCGATGGCCAGAGTAAGCTCTGGCGCGTGCGCCAATAGCGCGCTACCGAAGGAGTGAAAATCGTACATTCGATGCTTCTACCTTGATTCGCGCGGGCGTGCGAACGAAGAGCGAACGGTAGGAGGATAACCCCGTTATCTCAAGGGGAAACGCCGCATTGACCGCCTTATCCCAACCCCTTACATCGCGACCATGGCGATTCGTGACATTCTCATAATTCCCGACAAGCGGTTGCGGCTGAGGTCGGAGGCGGTGAAGACCGTCGACAAATCGCTGCGCGCTCTCATCGACGATATGTTCGAGACGATGTACGCCGCGCCGGGTATCGGCCTTGCGGCAATCCAGATCGGCGTGCCGAAGCGCGTCGTGACGATGGATCTGGCCAAGAAAGATGAGCCGAAGCAGCCGCAGGTGTTCATCAATCCTGAGCTCGTCTGGGCTTCCGACGAAAAGGCGATTTACGAAGAAGGCTGCCTGTCGATTCCGGAATACTACGAAGAGGTCGAACGCCCGAAGGCCGTGAAAGTAAAATACTTAGATGCCGATCTCAGGCCCCAGGAGATCGAGGCCGACGGCTTGCTGGCGACATGCCTGCAGCACGAAATCGACCATACCAATGGCGTGCTGTTCATCGATCACATATCGAAGCTCAAGCGCGACATGGTGGTGAAGAAGTTCAAGAAAGCGGCAAAGAAGACCGAGGGCGCCAAGCCGCTGGCCGAGGATCAGGAGCCTTCGCATCACATCGGCTGACTTGCTCGTGGTCGTCATGCCCGGCCATAGCCGTCCAAAGGACGGCGTGCTTTCGCACGTCTATGTGCCGGACATCCACGTTTTTGCTGAGGTAAAGTAGGAGAGTCGTGGATGGCCGGGCTAGTCCCGGCCATGACAACCGATCGACGCCCGGACGAATAATGTCACTGCGCCTGATCTTCATGGGCACTCCCGACTTCGCAGTGCCGACGCTGCTCGAACTCGCCGCGCGTGGACACGACATAGTCACCGTCTACACGCGCGCGCCCCGGCTGGCGGGGCGCGGTCTGGAATTGCAGCCGACTCCAGTGGAGCGCGAAGCCCGGCGCCTGTCGCTTCCGATTCATACGTTGCAGACTCTCAAGGACGCGGCCGCACAGCATGCATTCAGCGCACACGGCGCGGACGCGGCGGTTGTCGTAGCCTATGGCTTGCTTCTGCCAAAACCCATTCTCGACGCGCCTCGCCTTGGCTGCTTCAACGTGCATGCGTCACTTTTGCCGAGATGGCGCGGCGCGGCGCCCATCAACCGCGCTATTCTTGCCGGCGATCCTGAAACCGGCGTCACGATCATGAAGATGGACGAGGGCCTCGACACCGGGCCTATCGCGATGCAGGAGCCCATAGCGATCGCGCCCGATCTGACGGCGGGCGAACTCCATGACGCGCTGGCGCGGCTAGGTGCGGACTTGATGTTGCGGGCATTGGCCGCCGCGGAACGCGGATCGCTTCAGCTTACGCCGCAGCCTCAGACAGGGGTTACTTACGCCGAAAAAATTTCCAACTCTGAGACCCGCCTCGATTGGACCAAGCCGTGGAAGGAAGTTCACGACCGAATCCGCGGTCTGTCGCCGTTTCCCGGGGCGTGGTTCGAAATCGGGGACTTGCGCGTGAAAGCATTGCGCTCGACGAAGGGCGAGGGTCGGGGTACGCCTGGAACAGTCCTGGACAGTAACCTGACCATCGCTTGCGGTGACGGCGCCGTGCGGCTCTCGCACGTTCAGCGCGCCGGCAAGCAGCCCATGGCCTCGGAGGAATTCCTGCGGGGCATGCAGATAAAAACGGGCACGCGAGTCAACTGAGCATGCCGCGCTACAAGCTCACCCTCGAATACGATGGCGCTCCGTTCGCAGGGTGGCAGATTCAGGCCGATCAGCCGACTGTGCAAGGCGTGCTGACCGCCGCGATTGAAGCGCTGACAGGCGAGAAAACTTTGGTGCAGGGCGCTGGGCGCACCGACGCCGGCGTTCACGCCCGCGGCCAGGTCGCCCATGTCGATCTTGCCAGGAACTGGGACCTCGACACAGTGCGCGATGCGCTGAACTCACATGTGCGGCCGCACCCTGTCGCCATTTTAAATGCGGAGCGGGTATCCGATGATTTCAACGCGCGGACGTCCGCAATCAAGCGGCACTACGTTTACAGGATCATCAACCGCCGGCCTGATCTGGCGCTCGAGGCCGGTCACGCCTGGCGCGTGCCGCGTCCTCTCGACACTGATGCGATGCACATCGCCGCGCAGCGCCTGGTCGGAAGGCACGATTTCACGACCTTCCGGTCCACTGAATGTCAGGCCAAGTCGCCGGTGAAGACGCTCGATGTTCTCAGCGTCGAGCGCAATGGCGAGGAGGTCATGGTGACCGCGGTCGCGCGATCATTCCTGCACAGCCAGGTGCGCTCGATAGTGGGCTCGCT
>DAISKM010000068.1:0-11072 GCA_036820945.1 Pseudolabrys sp. | reverse complement strand
CTCGGGTGGCGGTCTTGCTTGGGCCGACGCCGCGATGAAACGCGGCGAGATTGCGTTAGCCCCCGCTCCACCCGGTTCGCATCCCGACTTATCGGGCCTATCCTGCCGATTTGAATTGATCCCGTCGCGGCGGGGCAAAGTGCTTTCGCTTGTCGTGACGCCCGCACCGCACACCCATCCGGAAGACTTTCTCCACGTGGTCGAGGGAGTGACCCGGATCGTCGAGAAAACGCCCGGGGCGTCACGTCCCGTTACCGGCGAGGACCTGCGGATCAAATGGCCTCCCCAAGGATATGATCTCGAGGCCCGTGCATCACGGCGCGCTGGTGAATCGATCGGCGCGCGCAAGGCCAAGGTTCTGGCCACGACCTTTCTCTACTTCCTCATCATGCGGTTCGGTCTGCGCGTCGGAAAATTCATTCCGGCGAAGTATACCCAACAAGTCATCGAGAACTCGGATTTCCGCAAGTTCGACGATTCGCTGCGCATGGTGCTCGACTGCACGCCGCAACTGGCCGCCGAGATCGAAAACTATCTGAAGGACGCAGCCGAGCGGGGCGTAATCCGATACGGCACACACAGCCAGGATCACGCGATGATGACCTGTTTCACCCCATCGCCCACAAACCCCAGCCACGTTCACTTCATCGACGGAGCGCAAGGCGGCTACGCGCTGGCTGCTGCCGCGCTGAAGCAGAGTAGTGGACGCGACTAACGATCAGCCTCCCGCTCGCGCTCGCGCGGCATTCTCGACCAGGGTTTTTCCCAGCGACCAGATCGCGCCGGGCACGCGGTGTGCATCGGATATAACCGTTTCAAAGGATCGCTCGATCCAGTCGCAGTCCTGGTCGGAGATGATCAGCGGGGGCAGGAGCTTGATGGTGTGATTTCCATGACCCGCAACCTGGGTGAGGATCCGGTGCTCCTTCAACAGCGGAATGACGATCAATTGGCAGAATAGTCCGCTGTTCGCCGTTTCGAGCAGATTCCACGACGCCTTCAGCTTGAGCGAACGAGGCGCACCGAACTCGATGCCGATCATCAACCCCTTGCCGCGAACGTCCTTGACCAGTTCATGGCGTCCTATCATTCGCTCGAACGTTGCAAGCAGGCGCGCGCCCGTGCGTTCTGCGTTCTCCATAAGTCGTTCGGATTGGATCACCTCGAGGGTGGCTATCCCCGCCGCCATGGCCAGATCGTTTTTCGAAAACGTGGATCCGTGCACCACCGCGCGGTCCATTCGATCGAAAACCTTGTCGAAGATCCACTTGCGGGTCAGCACGGCGCCGACCGGAACGTGTCCGCCGGACAGCGACTTCGACAAGAGCACCATGTCTGGCTCGATGCGCCAGTGCTCGCAGGCGAGGAACCGTCCGGTGCGCCCGAGGCCGGTCTGCACCTCATCGGCGATAAACAGCGTGCCGTATTTGCGACACAGCTCGAGCGCGGAGCGCAGATAATCGTCCGTGGGCATGGTGACGCCCTTGCCCTGGATCGGCTCGACGATGAAGGCTGCAACGGTTTTCGAAGCGAGCGCGCGTTCGAGCGCAACGACATCGTTGAACGGCACCTCGACGCAGCCGGGCAACAGCGGGCCAAAGCCGGAACGGAAAATGTCGTCTCCGATCACCGACAGTGAGCCATAGGTCAGGCCATGGAAGGCGTGGCTGCAGTAGACAATTCCCGGGCGACCAGTCGCCGCGCGCGCAAACTTCAGCGAAGCCTCGACCGATTCGGTTCCGGAATTCGCGAAAAACACCTTTTCCAGATGCGGCACGCGGCGCAGCAGCCGCTCGGCAAGCACCCCGGCGAGCGCCGACACATCCATTTGCACGAGATTTGGAAGCTCGCTGTCGAGGACCTTTTTCAGTGCGTCGGCAACGACCGGATGATTGCGGCCGAGGGCGAACACGCCCCACCCGCTGAGCAGGTCAAGATATTGCAAGCCGTCCCGGTCGTAGAGGTATTGGCCCTTGCCACGCCGATATGCACGGTCGAAGCCGATTGTCTTTAATACGCGAACCATCTGTTCATTCAGATAGCGCGTATGCAGCGCGTAGCGCTGCGGTTCCGCTTCGGCGAAGAGGTCGTCGATTTCAACGCTCATTCACGTCTCCGAGCCCGCCTGATCCGACAATGGTATCTTTTCGGTGGAGGTGTGTCATGCCGAGCACATCACTTTGCCCGCTCGCTTCCCGACGCCGAATCATCCCCAAACATTTGCAGAATCCCCGCTTGTTTCTTGGTTTTTCCGCACGTCGTGACGTTGACCGTGACGGCCGCCTTTGGGATAAAGGCGCCGGGAAGCGGGGTGTGGATGTCGGAACAAGCGGGCGTCGTCGCCGTAACCTGCCTGGCGCTTGAAGCGGGTATCGCGCGCGGTCCAGGCGTATCGGTGATTTGCAATCAAAGCTCGGGATTGCGTGCCGCGCTCCATGCGGCCATCGCCCGCGGCGCTTCCGGGATCATCAGCTTCGGAATTGCCGGAGGCTTGGCGCCCGGCCTCGTTGCCGGCGATTGGGTCGTGGCCTCCGGTGTGAACACCGGCAAGGGTGTTTTCGCAACGGACCAGACCTGGACGCAACGACTTCTTGAAATGCTGCCCGGCGCCGTTCACGCACATGTCGCTGGGGCGAATGAATTGGTGCAAAGCCCGCGGGAAAAATGGCAGCTTTACGATGATACCCGGGCGGCTGCCGTCGACATGGAATCGCACATCGCGGCGGAAATCGCGGCGGAGCATCGGATCCCGTTTGCCGCCTGCCGCGTGATTCTCGACGCCGCCCATAGAATGCTTCCGCCTGCAGCAACGCTGGGCTTGCGTCTCGATGGCACCCCGAACGTGCCGGCTGTCTTCCGCTCGATCCTGCAAGAACCGGCACAACTTCCCGACCTGTTGCGCGTCGCAATCGATCATCACATCGCGGGGCGTGCATTGCGATCCGGCCGCAGGCAATTGGGCGTGGGCCTCGGCTTTCCTTACTACAACGATACTGCATTCGACCGCGCTTTTGCGTGATAGCAGCGCCGTGAAGCGTTGCATGCACCGATGCTTCAGCGAACTCACAGCGGCTCGACAGCGCATCCCGTCATAACGGTCAGAATGGCTTCCAGGTGCGAGCTTTCCACACTGCCGCACTGGCAGTCGGCGTTCGCTAATGAGCGAAAAGATCATCGCTATTACGAGCTTCTCGAAGACACCCTGAGCGATGGATTTAAATACGGCTACCTGATCGTTGAGGTCGATCAAGCCGTGCGGGCTGTCCAGCCATTTTTCGTGGTCGACCAAGATCTCCTTGCCGGCGTGAGCGCGGACTTCAAACAGATGCTTGTCCGCGTTCGAGGTCTATGGCCTCGCTTCATGCATACACGCACATTAATGGTCGGGTGCGCGGCAGGCGAAGGATATCTCGACGGCGACGATGCAACCCGGCTCGCGACAGCTGAGGCACTTGGGCGATTTTTGCCGGACGTCGCAAGCAGACTGAAATGCGCGATGATCGTGCTGAAAGAATTTCCGGTTAAATACCGTGCGCCATTGCAGTGCCTGATGGATGCCGGTTTCGCCCGCATCCCCAGCATGCCGATGACCACGCTCGATATCGGCTACAAGAATTTCGAAGACTATCTCTCCCATTGCCTTAGCCCGCGCACGCGCGGAAAGGTCCGAAGAAAATTGCGCGCCGCCGAACGGGCACGGCCCACGATCACCGTAGAGGTTGTGACCGATGCGTCGCCCTACGTCGACCACATCTATCCGCTTTACGAAAAAGTATTCGAGCGCTCGCCGCTTCAGTTCGAGAAGCTCACCAGAGAATTCCTGCGCGACATCGGACGCCGGATTCCGGACAAGGTCCGATTTTTTATATGGCGTCAGGACAGCCATATCATTGCGTTCGGCCTATGCACCGTGCAGGGCGACCGCATCTGCCACGAATATGTTGGATTCGATTATTCCGTCGCCTTCGAGCTCAATCTTTACTATCGCGTCTTCCACGACATCGTCGAATGGGCGATCGCGAACGGCTATAAACGTTTCTACAGCGGCAGCCTCAACTACGACCCGAAATGGCACCTGCGCCACTCTCTTTACCCCATTGATTTGTACGTGCGGCACACCTCTGCTCCGATCAATGCCATGCTCAGGCGGCTGCTTCCGCTGATGGAGCCGACGCGGTCCGACCCAATTCTTCCCAACTTCCACAATTACCGCGAACTGTGGGATTGAGGCACGGCCCAAGTCCTTTTGCGGCATAAGGTCTTCGTAGGAACCAGAACTCGGAACCGCCGTTATCACCCGAGCGGCATGATGCCGCCTTGGAGGGCGCAATGGCGGCAGGTTCGGCATCCGATGAGACGGAGGGCCGGCGACGTCCCGTGCGTGCGAGCGACAAAGGAGTCGTGGATATCGCCGGCGACGCATTGAAGGAAATTGCAGTCTTGCTGCAGACCGAGTTGCAGCTGTTGCGCGTGGAGCTTGTTGAGAAGCTCACGTTTACGGCGCTGTCAGTCGCCTTGATCGGTGCGGGCGCGGTGCTTCTGATGGCAACGATCGTGCTTCTGCTGCAAGCCGCGGTTACCGGTCTCGTGGCTTACGGCTTCTCTTGGCCAATTGCGACGCTCATTGTGGCAACGGCCACTCTCATCGTTGGGGTGGGTCTCATCTGGCTAGGCATCAATCGCCTGAGCCTGGCTCGGCTCGCGCCCTCGAAGACCCTCGATCAACTGCAAAAAGATTCGTCCATCGCAAACATGAGGTGATTGTATGGTTACGTCAGCACAGCTTCAACGCAAGGCGGAGCGGGCGCGTGAGCGCCTTTCCGACAAGATCAACGACCTGCGCTATCACGCCTCTCCCACGACCGTCGTGAGCGACCTCCTGAACGGGGTCAATCCTCGCAACTGGGCTGAGGATGTCCTGCCTATCATGGCAAAACAGGCGCGGAACAATCCGATCGCTTCCATGCTGATCGCTGCCGGCGTGGGGTGGTTGATATTCTCCGAAGTCCGCGGGCCCATCTCAAAGACCCTCGGTATGACAGCGCCACGAGCGCAGACGCGCACCCGCGGCCGGAGAAGGAAACGCAGGTCCCGCAACAGCAGGACGTTGGCCGCGGCTCGCAGCAGCTAAAATGGCGACAGCCGGCGGCGATTGGGGGACGCTGAGCCCTCGGAGGCGTCGTCGGTTGTGGTCCGCCCTGATCGGGGGCGCCCTGCTGCTAGCGGGATTTCACCGACGATCAACGGATACGCCCCCATCAGACGTGCCAGTCCCGGAGCTGGCCACAGGTCGGCCCTCCGCACCAGCTCGCGCGAAAGCACATCGGGCGTGGCTCGAAATCCTGCGCCTTCTCTACAGCGCGATTGGCCAGCACCGGGTGGTCTCGATCTCCGCCGGGGTCGCGTTCTTTGTCCTTCTCGCAATATTCCCGGCGATAGCCGCGCTCGTTTCGGTCTATGGGATCTTCGCCGATCCGGCCGCGATCCGGACGCACCTCAATGAGCTCTCCTCGTTGCTCCCGGAGGGAGCAATCCAGATCATTGGCGATGAACTTGGTCGCGTCGTATCGGGCGGAACAAGCACTCTGGGCGCAACCTTCCTCTTCACCCTTGGTCTTTCGCTGTGGAGCGCCAATGCGGGAATGAAAGCGCTCTTCGACGCGCTGAACATTGTCTACGACACGGAGGAACGCCGCGGCCTTATCGAACTGAATGCGGTCTCGCTCGCGTTCACGGCCGGCGCGCTTCTGGCTCTTTTGCTCGCATTGGGCGCGATTGTCGTGCTGCCGGCGGTCATGAACTATCTGGGCCTCGAGAGCATCGGCGGAACGATCATCATGCTGACGCGCTGGCCCGCCCTCTACATGTTGGTGGTCCTTGGCCTGGCCGTCATCTACCGCTTTGGCCCAGACCGCGAGCGCGCGCAATGGCACTGGATCACCTGGGGTACCGCCTTGGCCGCCCTTGCCTGGATCGCGGCCTCGGTTTTGTTCTCGTGGTATGCGGCGAATTTCGGCAGCTACAACAAAACTTACGGCTCACTCGGGGCAGCCGTGGGCTTCATGACCTGGATCTGGATATCGAACATGGTCATTCTTGGCGGTGCTGAGATCGACGCTGTCCTTGAGCGCCTCGATCGTGGCACTGCGAAATAATTGTTCCTGATCGCGTCGAGACAATCAATGCCGAGTCCGGTCCAGCATGTCCTGGATCGGATCGTATGTGAGATCTGCATTCCACTCGCCCGACTGTTCTGCCAACCGGACATAAGTTTCCGCCAGATTCTCCCATTCGGCCCTCAAAATCGGGTTTGATTCCCGTGCTGCGCGATTGCGAACATCTGTGGCCAAATGTCTATATTGTTCAACTCGGCCCATTAGCGAACTCCGCTGCATTAACCTCTTGGACTGTCATTGGGCCAACATAGGAACCGACATTCCGTTCCTGTGGAACTGCATTCTCAAGACTGCGCCCTGACAATTCGGTGCTCGGAATGGTTCCTGTGCAGACATCAATCTCTCGTGTGCTATCGCCGCTCCAAACGGGAACGGATTCGCCCGCGCATCGGTTCTTCTTGAGTCGAAGTGGGAGCCCCGGCTTTCACGGGAACAATCAGAGAGGAACGTTACAATGCAACGCAATACGAAGAAGTTCTTACTCGGAACCGTTGCGCTGTTGGCGGGCGTTGGCCTGGCATCGGCACAAGGGATGCGAGAAGGCGCCGGCGGCGCAGGAAGCGCGCCTGAAACCGGCATGTCGTCGGGTTCGTCCGGCGCAAAGACGTCGCCTTCCAAGGGATCGGCGCAGGGCGCCGGCGAGACGAAGGCTAAGAGCGAAAGCCGCGGCGAGGGCGCGGCTGACCATGGTCGAGGCCAGGCTCAAAGCACTCAGCCAGGCAAGGACCGGATGGGCGGACAGGCTCAGTCCGAGCGAGCGCCGAAATCAACGACCGGGCAAGGCTCGTCGGACAAGGATGACATGAAGGCGCAGAGCTCCCAAAAGCCCGACAAGGATCAAATGAAGGCAAAGAGCTCGCAAAAGGATGAGTCAAAAGCCAAAGACCGCAGCTCGGCCAAATCGGGTGAGAAATCCACTACCGGCCAGGGCACTGGCGAAAAGAGCGGAATGACGGACAAGGGTCAGCCGTCTTCCAAAAAGGAAACCACAGGCCAGGCTCCTTCGGACAGCAAGTCGCAACAGAGCCAATCGCCCTCCATGAACCAGGGCGCGCAGAAGCCGGATTCGAATGCTTCCAAGCAGAACCAGGGTGCGACCCAAACCCAAAGCCAGGGCTCACAGCAATCTGGCGCCAGCATTCAATCGCAGGCCGGAACTCAAATCACCGCGCAGCAGCAGACCCGGATCCAGCAGTCTGTTCTGTCGGCGAGGAATGTGCCGCGGCTCAACCGCGTGAACTTTGACATTCACACCGGCGTGCTGGTGCCCAGGTCGGTACGCTTTGTGTCGGTAACGACATTCCCGGTCCTGGTTGAGTTCTTCCCGCAATATCGCGACCACAGCTTCTTCGTGGTCGAGGATGAGATCGTGATCGTGGATCGTAGCCACAAGATCGTTGACGTCGTACCAGCGGGGCCACGCGCTCGGTTCAGCCGTGCGGGAGGCGCACCCGTTGGTGGAGGTGCGTCGAGCACGACCGTCGTAGACCTCACCGAGCCGGAGATCCGGATCCTGCAGCAGACCCTGATTGAACGGCGTATCCTGCGTGGCCGCGTCACCGGTCGATTTGATGATCGCACCCGGCAGGCGTTGATCGTCTTCCAGCGGCGACAGGGCTTTGAGGCCACCGGCCGGATCGATAGCCGGACGGTCACCTCCTTAGGACTCTCTGGCCGCATCAATGCGCAGGACCGGTCGTCTAACACGCAGGGCCAGAGCGGCGCGCAGCCTGGTCAGTCGAACACCTCCGGACAGGCACCGTCGGGACAGCAGGGCACGACTGGGCAATCGAACCAGCCGGCTCAGAACCAGTCCTCGGGCCAAGGCCAGGGCGGGACACCATCCGCTCAGCAGGACAAGAGCGGCCAGGCTCCGTCGCAAAGCCAGACCACCGGTCAGGGCAGCCCATCGAGTGGCAGCAGCTCGTCCGGTCAGTCGAACCCGAGCAGCAAGAGCAACGGCTCGTCGTCGACGTCGGGTCAAGGTTCAAGCCAGCCGCCAGCACAAAAGTCCCAACCGCCGGCTGACAATCAGCCGCCGGCCCAAAAACAACAGTAAACATTTAGAAAAACTTGGCCCCGCTATGGCGGGGCCTCTTTTTTGCTCGGTCCTTTTCGCGCTAGCGGACCGCGCCATCATTCGCGCGTTTCATGCCGGTACGGCCACGACCCCAAGGCAATAATGAGTCCGACCAGCAGGAAAATCATGATGAGTTTGGAATTTTCCATCACGAAGGCGATCATGGAATTCACACTGACTGTTGTGAGCTTTGACGTTTTCTCTACTGTCAGACGTGAAAATATCAACTCAGCCGAGGTGTAAATGTGAGGTGGATCACAGAAGGTTGATTCGTTTTGATCCAGACTGGAAGGGTGAAGGCGTTTTCCTCCCCACTTCACCCCGCCACACTATCGGCGGGGTTTTTTTATTTTGACTTCTGGCGAGGCGCCTTATCTGACAGAAAAGTGAAACACTGAAGTGTTAAGTCGGCTGTGCGGAGACCATCGACGCTTGCGAACGCCTCGCGCACCAGAGATCTTGATAGGATGACCGGTTCCGTCTGGTGGAAACGCGGGGTCATCTATCAGATCTACCCGCGATCATTTCAGGACACGAATGACGACGGCGTCGGCGATCTTAAAGGCATAGCCGAGCGCCTGGACTATCTGAAATGGCTGGGCGTGGACGCCATCTGGATATCGCCGGTCTACCCCTCCCCGATGGCGGATTTCGGCTACGACGTCCGCGATTATTGCAATATCGATCCATTGTTCGGATCGCTGGACGATTTCGACCGACTGGTTGCGGCGGCGCACGAGCGCGAAATCAAGGTCATTCTCGATTTTGTTCCCAATCACACCTCAAACCAGCATCCATGGTTTCTGCAGAGCAGGTCGTCGCGGTCCAGTCCACAGCGAGACTGGTACATCTGGCGCGACGGCAAGCCCAACGGGTTACCGCCGAACAATTGGCTTTCGCAATTTGGCGGATCGGCATGGACCCTCGATGCGTTGACCGGGCAGTACTACCTGCACAGCTTCTTGCGCGAGCAACCCGAT
This sequence comes from Pseudolabrys sp., assembly GCA_036820945.1. Lineage (GTDB taxonomy): Bacteria > Pseudomonadota > Alphaproteobacteria > Rhizobiales > Xanthobacteraceae > Pseudolabrys. Next base: position 1,836 of record DAISKM010000068.1, on the reverse strand, counting down.
CTCAATTGGCGTAATCCGGCCGTTCGGGCTGCGATGTACGACGTGCTGCGATTCTGGCTCGCGCGCGGGGTCGACGGATTTCGCGTGGACGTCATTTGGCTGCTGATCAAGGATGCGCAGCTGCGCGATAACCCGCCAAATCCGAATTATCGGCCCGACGAACCCGGCATTCACAGGTTTCTTCCCGTTTACAGCGCGGACCAGGCCGAAACTCACGAAATGATCGCCGAGATGCGACAGGTGCTCGACCAATACGACGAGCGCGTCCTGATCGGCGAGATCTATCTGCCGATCGAGCGGCTCGTCACCTACTACGGCAAGGACCTGGGCGGCGCGCACTTGCCGTTCAATTTCCAGCTCATTCACACGGCGTGGACGGCGTCGGCCATCGCCAAGCTGATAACCGACTATGAAGCGGCCTTGCCGCCAGGGGGCTGGCCGAACTGGGTCTTGGGAAATCACGACCAGCCGCGAATTGCCGCCCGTGTCACTCCCGCGCAGGCCCGCATCGCCGCCATGCTGCTTTTGACGCTGCGCGGCACCCCGACCATGTATTACGGCGACGAAATCGGGATCGGCAAAGTGATGATTCCGCCGGAGGCCATACAGGATCCATGGGAGAAGAATGAGCCGGGGCTCGGGCTGAGCCGCGATCCCTCGCGCACGCCGTTTCAGTGGGATGGCACGCCGAATGCGGGATTTAGCGATGGCGTGCCATGGCTGCCGCTCGATGCACACTACCGATCGTGCAACGTCGAATCCTTGCGGAAAGACTCCACGTCGATCCTGAGCCTCTACCGTCGCCTGCTCGCGCTTCGACGCCACTATCTGGCGCTGACCAGCGGGGCCTTGCTCCTGGTGAGCGTGCAGGGAAACGTGCTCATTTTCGAACGCACGGCCGGCGATCAGCGCATTCTTGTCTGTCTCAATTTCGGTAGCACCACGCAGCCGATCTCCGATCAGGCTTTGCGCGGATCGACGATCCTCGTGTCCACTTATCTCGACCGCAGCGGACGCCTGGATGACCTTGTCCTGCGTCCCAACGAGGGGCTGACGATCCTGATGAAAGAAAACGGCTAAAATTCCGTGCGCTTGAGCAGGTAGTCCAGACCGCCCACCCGATACCAGCGATAGCCGTAACCTTCGAGGCACACGCGATGCCTGCCATTGTCGGAACGGCTGTGATCCTGGCCCAACAGGTTGACGAGCAACTTGCCGGCGTCACCTTTAACCCCCACCGAGAACTCGACCTCCCGCGGCTCGTGCGCAAGGTTATGCAGGAACAGGACGGAATTGTTGCGCCAGTCATAGCGGATGGCGAACACCGCCCAGTCGCCGGTCTTCAGCACTTCGAAATCGCCCCAGCCGATTTCCGGCACTTCCTTACGCATGCGGACAATGCGCTCGGTCCAGTTCAGCATCGAATTTGCATCACGGCGCTGGTCAGCCGCGTTGACGTGCTCGAAGCCATAGGGACCATCGCTGATAACGGGCACGACCGGTTTATCGCTCTTGGTGAAGCCGCCATTCGGTTCGGTCGACCATTGCATCGGCGTGCGGCAACATGTCCGCTCGGGCAATGACAGGTTGTCCCCCATTGCCAATTCGTCGCCATAGCGCAGGACGGGCGTGCCCGGCAGCGTGAACATCAAACTGTACGCAAGCTCCAGGCGCCGCTTGTCCCCTCCGAGCATTGGTGCGAGCCGCCGTCGGATGCCTCGATCATAAAGCTGATCCTCGGGATTTGGCCCGAATGCTTCGAACACGCGCTGCCGCTGCTTCTCGGTAAGGCGGCCGAGGTCGAGCTCATCGTGATTGCGCAGGAAGATTCCCCAC
>DAISKM010000067.1:0-11117 GCA_036820945.1 Pseudolabrys sp. | reverse complement strand
GGAGATTTCCAATCGCCAGTTGGAAGAGCGGCTCAGCGCCTCCAAGCAGGAAATTAATGAACTGCAGGAAAATCTCGAGGCGGTGCGCACCGAAAGCCTCACCGATCCACTCACGCAATTGGCCAACCGCAAATTCTTCGACATCACTCTTGAAAAAGCCATCGCGGAGGCTTTCGAGCGGAACGAGCCCCTTTCGCTGATGCTCACGGACATCGACCATTTCAAGGCCTTCAACGACAACTTCGGCCACCTCACCGGCGATCAGGTTTTGCGCCTGGTTGCCATGGCCGTGAGGCATAACGTCAAGGGCAAGGATACCGCGGCGCGCTACGGCGGCGAGGAATTTGCAGTCATTCTTCCCAACACGGTATTGCGGGCGGCGGTAACGGTTGCCGAGCACATACGCCGCGCAGTGATGGCCAAGGAGCTGATGAAGCGTTCGACCGGGGAGCAACTTGGCCGAATAACCATTTCAATTGGCGTTGCCACGGTGCGTGCAGGCGATACCGGTCAGTCGCTTATCGAGCGAGCCGACACGTGCCTGTATGCGGCCAAACGGCACGGCCGCAATCGCGTGATGTGCGAGGCCGATCCGGAAGTCGAAGCGGAGAGCGCGGAAGTTGCCTGATCCGCTCTACTCTGCCCCTTTGGCCGGCGTAAGCTGAACCGACTCCCCGCACCCGCATGCGCTGGTCTGGTTCGGATTGTTGAAGACGAATTGGGCGGAAAGCTTGTCGGTCCTGTAGTCCATCTCGGTGCCGAGGAGGAACAGGACTGCCTTCGGGTCAACCATAATCTTCACGCCCTTGTCCTCGATCACCTCATCGGCAGGGTTTACCGAGTCGGCATATTCCATGGTGTATTCCATGCCGGCGCAGCCGCCATTCTTTACGCCGACACGTACGCCGGCGACGGGCTTGTCGGCACGCGCCATCACTTCCTTGATGCGCATCGCGGCGGCATCGGTGAGTCGCATCACCTGGGGTCTGGGTCGCGCTGTAGCCATAGTCATTCCTATCAAACCCTTATCTGTTGTCTCATCGGTTCCGTTGCAACTCACCACATATTCAATACGAGTCGCGCCTCGTCTGACATCCTGCTCGGATCCCACGGCGGGTCCCATACGACGGCAACCTTGGTTTCTTTCACGCCGGGAACGCTTGATACCGCGTTTTCCACCATGATCGGCAAATCCTGCGCGGCGGGGCAATTGGGTGATGTGAGCGACATATCGATCTTCACTTCGCGATCATCCCCGATGTCGATTTTATAGATCAGGCCGAGCTCATAGATATCGGCTGGAATTTCCGGGTCATAGACAGTTTTGAGCGCTGCGACGATGTCGTCAGTGAGCTTGTGCAATTCGTCCTGCGGCAACGCCGGCGAGCCGACGACAGCAGCATTTTCCGGCGCCTTTTCCGCAACTGGCGCTTGATCGGGCGTGTCTTCGGTCATGCAAAGAATTCCTGCGCCTTGACGAGAGAAGCAGCGAGCGTATCCACCTCGTCCTTCGTGTTGTACATGCCAAAGGAAGCACGGCATGTGGCCGTCAATCCATAACGCGCGAGCAGAGGCATGACACAGTGCGTCCCCGCGCGCACCGCGATTCCCGAACGATCGATAATCGTGGCGACGTCGTGCGGGTGCGCACCTTTCATTTCGAAAGACACAATGGGTCCCTTGTCGGGGGAGTTGCCAATAATGCGCAGGGAGTTGATCTGGCCGAGGCGCGCGTGCGCGTATTTGAGCAAAGTGTTCTCGTGGCTCCGAATGCGGTCCTTGCCTACCGAGTTGACGTAGTCGATCGCCGCTGCAAGGCCAATGGCCTGAACAATTGCCGGTGTGCCTGCTTCGAACTTGTGCGGTGGCTGACCATAGGTGATGCGATCCTCGAAGACTTCGTGGATCATCTCGCCTCCGCCATTGAATGGCGGCATCGATTCGAGATGCTCATACTTGGCGTAGAGCGCGCCGATACCGGTAGGCCCGTAAATCTTGTGACCGGTGAAAACATAAAAATCGCAGCCGATGTCGCGAACGTCCACATCCATGTGCACGGCGGCTTGCGCGCCATCGACGAGCACCGGAATGCCCCGCGCGTGCGCAAGACGCACGACCTCTTTTACCGGCACGACCGTCCCCAACGCATTCGACATATGGGTTATGGCCACCAGTTTGGTCCGGGGCGTCAGGAGTTTATTGAATTCGTCAAGCAGAAAATTCCCATCATCATCGATTGGCGCCCATTTGATCACGGCGCCCTGACGTTCGCGCAGGAAATGCCACGGCACGATATTGGAGTGGTGCTCCATGATAGAAAGCACGATTTCATCGCCCGCTTTGATCCGCTCTCGCCCGAAGGTGTAGGCCACGAGATTGATCGCCTCGGTGGCATTGCGCGTGAAGATGATTTCTTCCTTTCGGGCTGCGTTCAGGAATGCGCGCACCGTCTCCCGGCTATTCTCGTAGGCTTCGGTTGCCTCGTTAGCGAGGTAGTGCAAGCCGCGATGCACGTTCGCGTATTGCTGGGTATAGGCAGTCTGCAACCGATCGAGCACCTGCTTCGGCTTCTGCGCGGACGCGGCATTATCGAGATAGACCAGGGGCTTGGCATAAACCTCAAGCGCCAACGCGGGAAAATCCTCGCGAATGCGGGCCACATCGTACGAGCCGTTTTTGACAGCCGGATGCATGTTATCCCCTCGCATCCAGCCAATTGATGGCAGATTGCATGATCGCTTCGCGAATGCCGTCGTGCGTGATTTCCTCGATCGCTTCGCCGACAAACGCCTGGATCAGCAAGGCTTCAGCCTGCTTTTCCGGGATGCCGCGCGACATCAGATAGAACTTGAGCGCGCTATCGAGCGCACCGGCAGTCGCGCCGTGGCCGCATTGCACATCGTCTGCAAAGATTTCCAACTCGGGCTTGTTGTCCGCCTCCGCTTCGTCGGACAACAGCAGCGCATGACTGGCCATTTTGGCATCTGTTTTCTGGGCATGCGGATTCACGATGATCTTGCCTTGGAAGATGCCCCGACTCTGGCCGTCGAGAACCGATCTGAATCGTTCGCGGCTTTTACAGCCGCCCGCTGCGTGCTCGATCACCAACGTGTTGTCCACGTGCTGGCGATTTCGCAGGAGGGTGGCGCCGCCGATCGACGCCCCCGTTCCCTCGCCATTGAACCGCACGAAAGTTTGGTTACGTACGACGCCGCCGCCGGTAGTGAAAGCGAAGTCGTTATAGGCCGAATTGGCGCCAACCGTGACACCGAGCGTCGAGAGCCGCAGCGCCGCCTCGCCGTCGCTCCCGATCTTTACATGGTCCACCCGCGCCCCGTCTCCGATGACGAGCTCAAGAACGGAGTTGACCTGATAGTCGAGGCCAACCGGCCCCTCGAAACTCTCGACCAGAGTCAGCTGCGCGCCCGGTTCGACGATCACCACGCAGCGCGGATACATCGCTGCCGCGGAATTGCCTGCGAACACATGAGCGATATGCACTGGCTGACGCGCATTCTCTTTCACGCGCAGCGCGACACCGCCTGTCATGAAGGCGGTGTTCAACCAGAATGCAATATCCTCTTTGCCCGGGACGTCACCGAGACGATAGGTCTTCTGCTCGGCTGCAAAGGCGAAAAGTTCGGTCAGCGTGACGCCCGCATCGCTGGCGTTTAAATCGCTCCAACCCGGCTCGTAACGTCCGTTCACAATGGCAACCCGACCGGCCTCAACGCCCGCAAGCCCCGTCACCACCCCGGTTCGCGTCGCGGGTTCCGCCAACGGCTTGGCTTCGCGCATGAGCGCGCGCAGATCGGTGTATTTCCATTCCTCGATCCGCCGATGCGGCAACCCATGCGCGTCAAAGTGGTGGAAGGCCTCGTCGCGTAGCGCCGTGATGGCGCCGCCGCCAGGCAGCTTGCCTCGTGCAGCTGCAAACGCGGCGCTAAGCGCCTGCTCGGCCGGCGTCTTGATGGCGCGAAATTCTGCCTTCATCAGGCGGCCTCGCCCTGGAATTGCGTATAGCCCTTGGCTTCAAGCTCAAGCGCGAGCTCCTTGCCGCCGGATTTCACGACCCGCCCTTTGGCCAGCACGTGCACCACATCCGGCACGATGTAATTGAGCAGCCGTTGATAGTGCGTAATCACGACAATCGAGCGCGCAGGAGACCGCAGGCAGTTGACGCCATCCGCCACGATCTTGAGCGCGTCGATATCAAGGCCTGAATCTGTCTCGTCGAGCACCGCAAGTTGCGGCTGCAGCACGGCCATCTGCAAAATCTCGTTGCGCTTTTTCTCTCCGCCAGAGAACCCGACGTTAACGGCGCGGCGCAGCATCTCCTGGCTGATCCCGAGGCGGCTTGCGATATCCCGCACAAGCTTCATGAATTCCGGCGTCGAGACCTCCGACTCGCCCCGCCTCTTTCGTTGCGCGTTGAGCGCGGTGCGAAGGAACGTCATCGTCGCGACCCCCGGTACCTCGACCGGATACTGAAAGGCGAGGAATACGCCGTTGGCGGCGCGCTCATCAGGCGCCATCTCAAGAACGCTTTCGCCATTGAGCAGAACGTCGCCCTCAGTGACCTTGTAGTTGTCCTTGCCCGCGAGCACATAGGCGAGCGTCGACTTACCGGAGCCGTTCGGCCCCATGATCGCGGCGACCTGCCCCTTCTCGACAGTCAGCGTCAGACCGTTGAGGATCTTCTTGCCCTCGACCTCGACATGCAGATTTTTGACTTCCAGAAACGCCATAAGATTAACCCACGCTTCCTTCCAAGCTGATTGAAATGAGCTTCTGCGCCTCGACTGCGAATTCCATCGGCAGCTGCTGCAGCACATCCTTCACAAAACCGTTGACCACAAGCGCGGTGGCCTCTTCCGCCGACATTCCGCGCTGACGGCAGTAGAACAGCATGTCCTCGGAAATCTTCGAGGTGGTCGCCTCGTGCTCAAAGGTCGCCGATGAATTCTTGGCCTCGATATAGGGCACAGTATGCGCACCGCACTTGTCGCCGATGAGGAGCGAATCGCAGTTGGTGAAATTGCGCGCGCCTTTGGCTTTGCGATGTGCCGACACGAGGCCGCGGTAGGTATTGTTGGATTTCCCCGCGGCGATGCCCTTGGAGATGATGCGGCTCACGGTGTTCTTGCCGAGATGCAGCATCTTGGTGCCGCTGTCGACCTGCTGGTGACCGTTCGAGATGGCAATCGAATAGAACTCGCCGCGCGAATTGTCGCCACGCAGGATGCAGCTCGGATATTTCCAGGTGATTGCCGAGCCGGTCTCCACCTGCGTCCAGGAGATCTTCGAATTCTTGCCGCGGCAGTCGCCGCGCTTGGTGACAAAGTTGAAGATGCCGCCCCTGCCTTCGGCATCCCCCGGATACCAGTTCTGCACCGTCGAATACTTGATCTCGGCATCGTCGAGGGCGACGAGCTCGACGACCGCCGCGTGCAGCTGGTTCTCGTCGCGCATCGGCGCGGTGCAGCCTTCGAGATAGCTTACATAGGCGCCCTTGTCGGCGATGATCAACGTGCGCTCGAACTGGCCGGTCGACCTCTCGTTAATGCGGAAATAAGTAGACAGCTCCATCGGACAGCGCACACCCTCCGGCACGTAAACAAAGGAGCCGTCGGAAAATACCGCCGAATTAAGCGTCGCGAAGAAGTTGTCCGACGTCGGCACCACCGAACCGAGATACTTTTTGACCAGTTCGGGATGTTCGCGGATCGCCTCCGAGATCGGCATGAAGATCACGCCGGCCTTCTTCAGCTCCTCCTTGAAGGTGGTGGCGACCGAAACGGAATCGAACACGGCATCGACCGCGACGCGGCCGGAGCGAAAATCGCCGCCAGTCTCCTCGTCATCGAGCGCGCTCGGCTCGCCCTGCTTGCGCACGCCGGCGAGGATCTCCTGCTCTTTGAGCGGAATGCCTAGCTTCTCGTAGGTGCGGAGAATCTCGGGGTCGACATCAGCGAGCGACTTCGGCGCTTTGAACGCCGTTGGCGCCGCGTAGTAGTACATATCCTGGTAGTCAATTGTCGGATAGTTCACGCGCGCCCACGTCGGCTCGCGCATGGTCAACCAGCGCTTGTAGGCTTCAAGCCGCCAGGCGAGCATCCACTCGGGCTCGTCCTTCTTGGCCGAGATGAAACGGATCGTGTCTTCCGAAAGACCCTTCGGGGCCTTCTCGGATTCGATCTTGGTCTCGAAGCCATACTTGTATTGATCAACGTCGATACGGCGGACCCGCTCGACGGTCTCTTGTACGGCCGGCATTTTTCCCTCCGCTCACGGTTGCAAGGACCGCGGGTTGGATTTGTCGGTTATGGTGCTCGCGCTATTTTCGGTGCGCTGGTTCCCATGGTGATAATTGTTAGTCGCGTTTTGGCCGTGTCAGGCGGCAATGCCGCTTCTCTCCTTAAGCGGCAATGCCGCTTCTCTCCTTAAGTAGTGATCCCGCAAGGACATTCCAAGTTGCAAGGAAATGGTCGACGTCCGCGTCCGTGGTGCTCCAGCCCAAGCTGACACGCATGCCGCCACGAACGAGCGCTGGATCAGCGCCCATTGCGGTCAAAACGTGGGAGGCCTGAACCTTGCCGGACGAACATGCAGACCCGGACGAAACCGCTATCCCGTTGAGGTCAAAGGCGATTATGGCAGTTTCCGCCTTAATGCCGGGAACCGCGAATGCCGTTGTGTTGGGTAGGCGGGGCGCCCTTGCACCGAAAATCACCGCTTGGGGCGTCGCCGTTGTAATGCCGACTTCAAGCCGGTCGCGCAGCGCTGTCATCCGTCCAGCGGCTGTTAAATTCGCGACAGCGGTGGCGGCACCAAAACCCGAAATCGCAGCAGCGTTTTCGGTTCCCGCCCGCTGGCCGCGCTCCTGCCCTCCGCCCCTGATCAGCGGCTCGGCGACATGGATGTCGCCGCGCCGCACAAGAGCGCCTGCCCCCTGCGGCCCGCCAAGCTTGTGCGAGGAAACGCTAACGAGGTCAGCACCAAGTTGCGCAATGTCGCAGTCAATCCGACCCGGTCCCTGCACAGCATCGACATGCAATACGCCCGCGGCCGCGTGCACGATTTCCGCGATCTGGGAGATGGGCTGAATGACGCCGGTTTCGTTGTTGGCGAGCATGACCGATACCATCGGCCGTGCGGCCCTTCGGATCGCCTCTTCGAGCGCGGGCAGGTCGAGGATGCCATCGCTGGTGACTGGCAATTCGTCAACGGAGCCGGCCGCAAAGCGCCCACCGCTTCGCACCGAGGGATGTTCGATTGCCGATACAAATAGGCGATCACGCGGCTCTTTGCGCCCTGCAATTTCCAATGCCGGCGTCAGCGCAAGCATGGTCGCTTCAGTTGCGCCACTGGTGAAGGTAACGTTCTTTGTTTCGGCACCCATAAGCCGAGCGACCTGCTCGCGCGCCTCCTCGATCAAACGGCGCACCGCTCGACCTTCCGCATGCACGGACGAGGCGTTCCCTGTCAGGGCCAGGGCAGCCTCCATTGCGGAGCGTGCCTCCGCGCGCAGCGGGGCCGTCGCGTTCCAGTCAAGGTATGATCGTCCGATCACCGGCTGCGAATACCTAATTACCGTTCAGTACCATAGCACCCGGAAAAAGCTTGCTTTTTGCCCCGGGGGTCGTGCTAGAAGCCCCCGAAATCGCTTGGCCCTTATAGCGCGTGTTTCGGCCAGGAACAGCGGAATTCATATAATTAGAATAATTCTAAACTTAATGACCGCTGATGATCGAGAGACATCCCGACGCCGCTACCACCGCGGCACCCGGTTAGAGGTCGATAGCAATGCCTGAGATTATCTTCACCGGACCGGCAGGTCGCATCGAAGGGCGGTATCATCCTGCCCGGCAGAAAAATGCACCAATCGCCATCGTTCTGCACCCGCACCCGCAGTTTGGCGGGACGATGAACCACCCGATTATTTACCAGCTTTACTATGCTTTTGTGCACCGCGGATTCTCCGCGCTGCGTTTCAATTTCCGCGGCGTCGGGCGCAGCCAGGGTTCGTTCGATCACGGCCAAGGGGAGTTGTCCGACGCGGCAGCAGCTCTCGACTGGGCGCAGACCATCAATCCGGAAGCGAAGAGTTGCTGGATTGCCGGCTTCTCGTTTGGAGCCTGGATCGGCATGCAGCTTTTAATGCGCCGGCCGGAGATCGAAGGCTTCATATCGATCTGTCCACCCGCCAATCTCTATGATTTCTCGTTCCTGGCCCCCTGCCCGTCGTCAGGCCTGATCATTCATGGCGATAAGGATGCCGTCGTTCCGCACAAGGATGTCACGACGCTCGTCGACAAGCTCAAGACCCAAAAAGGCATCGTGATCGAGCAAAAGGTTGTGCAAGGCGCCAATCATTTCTTTGACGGCAAGGTGGAAGCGCTGCTTACTTCGATCAGCGCCTATCTCGACAAGCGGCTGAAGACTGAACGCAAGCCGGCGGCGTAGAATTTAGCCGGTGCGCCGTCCGCGACGCTTGCACGCGTATGGTGCTCAAATTGACGACACGCGGATTGACCGTCCGCACATGACCCATGCTTCTTGTCAAAACCTACCTTGATAAAAGCGCCATTCACGGTCTTGGTGTTTTTGCGGGACACGCCATTCGCAAAGGCACGAAGGTCTGGCGTTTCGTAGAAGGCTTCGACCGAGTCTACTCGCCCACCGAATTCGCAAAACTGCCTAAGCCTGCGCGCGACTACATCTGGAACTACGGCTATCGGGTGGATGGCGAAATCCTGCTGACCAGCGACCACGACCATCACATGAATCATTCCGACAACGCCAACACCCATTGGCGCAACGGGCACATTGTTGCGCGTCGTACGATACGCAAAGGCGAAGAAATTACGAACAACTATCGCGAGTTCGACGCGGGTTTCTGTGCTGCCTTTCTGGGGAAAAGACGCAACCGGAATCGTCCCCGCTGAGACGCGCCATAGAAGCAGCAGCTCTCGCCTTGTTGAATCCAACGCCGGACCTGTTACACCACGCCGCTGGAAGAGCTGCCCCGAGAACCGACCAATGAGCGCCTATAAGTCGGATTTCCTTAACGTCCTTGCCGAGCGCGGGTTCATTCATCAGGTGTCCGAACCGGACATCCTGGATGCGCGGGCAAAGGCCGGACCCATTACGGGCTATATCGGATTCGATTGCACCGCCTCTTCCCTGCACGTCGGCTCGCTTCTGCCGATCATGATGTTGTATTGGCTGCAGCAGACCGGACACCGCCCGATCGCGTTGATGGGCGGAGGCACTACGCGTGTCGGCGATCCGTCTGGCAAAGATGAAACCCGCCGCGTTCTCACCGATGAAGTGATCAACGAGAACCTCAAGGGCATCCGGACGATCTTTGCGAAGTTTCTGAAGTTCGAGGGTGCCGGCGGCAATGCCGTGATGGCCAACAATGCCGAATGGCTGAACAAGCTCAACTACATCGATTTCCTACGCGATGTTGGCCGCCACTTTTCGGTCAACCGCATGTTGTCGTTCGATTCCGTAAAGCTGCGGCTCGATCGTCAACAGGAGCTGTCGTTCCTCGAGTTCAACTACATGGTGCTGCAGGCCTACGACTTCGTGGAACTGAACAAGCGTTACGGCTGCATTCTCCAGATGGGTGGCTCCGATCAGTGGGGCAACATCGTGAGCGGCATCGATCTCGGCCGTCGCATGCTCAATGCGCAATTGTTTGCGCTTACCGCCCCGCTGATTACGACCTCCTCGGGCGCAAAAATGGGCAAGACTGCTGCCGGCGCGGTGTGGCTGAACCCCGATCTAGTGAGCCCGTACGACTACTGGCAATACTGGCGCAATACCGAGGATGGCGACGTCGCCCGATTCCTCAAGCTCTTCACGGTGCTGCCGCTTGACGAGATTGCGCGGCTGGCTGCGCTCAAGGGAAATGAGATCAACGAGGCAAAGAAAGTGCTCGCAACCGAGGCGACGGTACTTGTGCATGGCCGGTCCGCCGCCCAGCAAGCCGCCGAGACCGCGCGCAAGACCTTTGAGGAAGGTGCGCCCGCAGAAACCTTGCCAACCGTCAGAATTGAAAATGGAACTGGGATTCTGAATGCTGCCGTGGCGACGGGCGCCGTATCATCGACGAGCGAAGCGCGCCGCCAGATAAAGAGCGGCGGCATCAAGTTGAATGGCGTTGTGGTGAGCGATGAGCGAACGGTTCTCACTGACGACAATGCGACGCCGGAAGGCGTCCACGTTCTGTCGTTTGGCAAGAAACGCCACTTCCAACTCAGACGGAAGTAATCGCAATCATCGCGATGGTGGCGGAGCGAAATTGGGATCGAATGTTCCCGGTGATGGAATGAATTTGCGCAGCAGCCCCGGCGCAATGGCGCTGACCGGGTTGACCGAGAGGCGCGGGGCACTGGGCGGACCGACGGCTTCGTAAGTGATGCCAAGGAGGCCTTCCTTGTTACCGCCACCCAGGAACAGACCAACGATCGGGATTTGCCCGAACATGTTGTTGATGCCGTAGAACGGCACGAAGGTGCCCCGCAGGTGTACCTCGTCCCGCATGTAGTCGATATTTCCTTCTACCGTCGCGCCGACGAGAGGCCCGCGGACGACGCCATCGCGAATCGACATCTTGCCGGAGACGCGGGTGAACTCAGCCCGCATCTCGGAGAAGTCGACGCCGGCCGAGCCGCCGGGCGTGCCTGGTGCGCCCGATACTACTTTTTCCAGGGCGGGCTCGCCGCGCACGGAAAATTTCCGGATGAAAAGGGTACCGATTTGCGGCGTCTGCTCCTGGGTCGGGGGAGCCATCGCCATCCACATCTGGCCGCCAGACATCCTCGGATACATGTCGGTGAAGCGGAAGAGCGCACCGGCATCGTCGGTCTCGAAATAAATCACCTGGTGATTGTCGCGCGAGCGCACGCGCAAATCCCCATTGAGCGGCGTATCCCGCCCGATCTTGCTTGACATTGCAAAGCTACGAATGCGTCCGTTGCGGCGCGACAGCTTCAGATCGAGGCTGCGCAAAGTCTCGCCGTTATGACCGGCAACCGTGCCAAGCTTGATGTCGAGATCGAGGTCTTCCTGCTCGCTCTCACCTTCTTCTCCTTGGCGAGTTTCGC
>DAISKM010000066.1:9400-11154 GCA_036820945.1 Pseudolabrys sp. | reverse complement strand
CGCGAAAACCCTGGCCGTTACCGCTGGGGCTGTGCCGCAACCGCCGGTCGCTGCTGTCGCGACGCAGCCTCATCGATGCCGTGCATCTTGCGTTGGCGTCGCCCGCGGCGAAGGGGCAGACATATATTGTGGCGGATCGGGCGCCGCTGACATTGGCGCAGATCATCGCCGCCTTGCGTGCCGGCGAGGGACGGCGTGCGGGATTGCTGCCTGTTCCGCCTTTGCTCATCGGCTTTGCGGCCAGGACAGCCGGTCACGGCGAAGAATGGCAGCGCCTCGGAGGAACACTTGTGGCCGATCCCGCCAAGTTCGTGCAGGCCGGCTGGAAGCCGACGGATACGCGCGCGGGCCTCGCGGAGCTGGTTCGCGCAACCATCGCTCAAAGCGCCGCTTAAAGAGAAACCCCCGCCGAAGCGGGGGCTTTTCTTGTTCAATAGTCGTCGCAAACCCAGACCCACTGCGGCCCCCAAGGCGTGTTCGCCCATCGCCAGCAACTGTCGTCGTAGCTGGCGAACCAAGGCGCGCCAACGAAGAAGAAGCGGGCATGGCGATGATGGAAATGTCCGTGATGCATACCCTTGCTCCAGCCGCCGACCGGGCCGCTCATACGTGCACCCATTCCCATGCCGCGACCATGGCCACCACTGTGACCTTGGCCGGCGACAGCAATCGAGGGCGCGATCGAAACTGCCAAAACAATTAGAAGCCTGCGCATGTAACCCTCCTGTGATGGCGCAAAAAGAACACCGCAGGTCAGCGGCCCCTCCCGCGTCACGAAGTCTTGATCGTCGCACACGGATTCAATACGTGCGCTGAACAGCTTCCTGAATTTCTGTTAATCGAAGGGCATCGCCATCAGTCGATCATCTGATAGCGTTATTCGGAAAATTTGTCGGTTGGTGATGACGCCGCACAAGGAGGATGTCTTCATGACTGTCAGGATCGAAAAAGACGGATCTATGTGGACAGTGATCCACGACCGGCCCGAGGCGCGCAACGCGATGGACCCGAAAAGCGCCGACGCGCTCACGGCAGCCTTTCTCGAATTCGACGCCGACAAGAATGCCGCCGTTGCAGTCCTGTATGGCGCAGGCGGTGCATTTTGCGCGGGCTGGGATCTGAAATACGTGAGCACGTTAAATGCTGATTATCCGCTCGGCGAGCTCGATATCCCGACCGCGCGGCCGCGCGGCAATGGCGGGGAGATTCCGCGCGGACCGCTTGGGCCAACCCGACTTGAACTGGACAAGCCCGTCATCGCCGCAATCGAAGGCCCTGCCGTTGCGGGCGGCATGGAGCTCGGGCTGTGGTGCGATTTCCGGGTCATGGCCGAGCAGTCCTATTTCGGCGTCTACTGTCGGCGCTGGGGCGTGCCGCTGATCGACGGAGGAACGGTGCGACTACCGCGAATCGTCGGGCAAGGTCGCGCCCTTGAAATCATTCTGACCGGACGAAAAGTGCCCGCGGAGGAATGCCTGAATATTGGCCTATGCGAATACGTGACGCCCAAAGGCGGTGCGCGCAAAAAGGCCGAGGACTTGGCACGCGAGATCGCGCGCTTCCCGCAAGTTTGCGTGCGCGCCGATCGGCGGTCTGCGATCAAGAGTCACGGGCTGACCGTGCGCGAAGCGCTCATCCAGGAATGGTATAATGGGCGCGAAGCGCTGATCGAAGACGGCGTCGCGGGCGCGAGCCGCTTCAAGGACGGCCTCGGCCGGCACGGCGACTTCGGCAAGATTCGATAACCGCGCAAC
>DAISKM010000066.1:0-9300 GCA_036820945.1 Pseudolabrys sp. | reverse complement strand
GCAGGCAGCGGCGGTTACGCCAATCTGCGCGTGGCCGTAATCCGAATCGCACCAGCGGCCGCCTTCGAAGAGGCCGTGCGAAGCGGCGATCCGTCCGAGCGCGACGCGACCAGGCAGATTGCAACGCGGATCGACGACGCCGCGCCGACGCTGGCACACATCCAGGGCTTTTCCGCACGGGTGCTCGCTTGCCGGCGAACAATGCCCGGGCCGGATGCCGCCCATGAACAGCACGCGCGCGCCGTAATTGTTTTCCAGATCATCGACGTAGGCCTGGAAACGTGCAGCGTAGGAAATGCCAACGCGGGCTTTCGCGCCTGTCTTGAGGGATATCACGACGTTGTTGCCGTTAGCGTCGACCACGCGCGCCTTTCCTGCAGCGGCTGCCGCCGCGTTCTGGGACGCAGCCCCTGTCGTTTCCTGGCCCAGAGTCCTCGCACCCGCACTTTCGGTTGTGCAGCGGCCATCGTTGTCACATTTGACTACCGGCGACGCAGGCTGACGATGACGTTGAACGGCCTCCGCCGGCAGCGCGATGAGCACCCCGAGGGCGACAAGTGCAGCGACCTTCATGCTCTCCTCCTGGATTAGGCGGATACACACTCAGTCACACTCACCGTGGCGCATCGCATCAGCGCGGCGCGCTTCGAGGCACGCGGGTGCACGCGAAATATGACGACGAGTTTTTACTTGGATCAGCTGCACACGTAACAGCGGCAGTGCTCTGCGCAATCACCCCGACAGAGAGCCGATCCACCAAGGACAAACGACTCGTGGCCAACCTCGCCTCTGACATAACGCAGAACGGGGCTGGCCCGGAGGCAGGAACCTACCATTAATGCATGCGTCGCGCTATACGCGCGTTAACGCACAAAATACACGATATTACCGCTCGCATCCGATTGCGCAGGCGCTCGGAGGTTTGCGGTGATTCGCTTTTGATTCGACCGCGCTGATGCGGCGCACTCCTCTCCATTCTGAATCCCGGAGCCGCCGAATATTCGAGTAGACTGGCATGACCGTTGCACAAGCGCGCGGCTGAATGCGCAGGCGGGAGCGGTTGTTCGAGCAATCAGGCAGACGACCATGCGGATCGACGCGATCAAGATCGGGAATAATCCCCCGGAGGACGTGAACGTCATCATCGAAGTTCCGATTGGCGGCGAACCGATCAAATATGAGATGGACAAGGCTGCCGGAACGTTGGTTGTCGATCGCTTTCTCCACACGCCGATGCGCTATCCGGGCAACTATGGTTTCGTGCCGCACACGCTATCCGACGACGGCGATCCGATTGACGTGCTGGTGGCAAACACGCGGCCGATCGTGCCGGGCGCAGTGATCAATGTGCGGCCCGTGGGCGTGCTCAAGATGGTGGACGAAGCGGGCGCGGATGAGAAGGTCATCGCAGTGCCGGTGCTCAAGCTGACCCAGCGCTATTCACATATCACGAACTACACGGACATACCGAAGATCACGCTGGAACAGATCCAGCATTTCTTCGAACACTACAAGGATCTCGAACCCGGCAAGTGGGTGAAGGTCGTGAACTGGGGCGATGCGGCCGAAGCCAAGAAATTGATCGCCGAAGCAATCGCGCGCGCGCAGTCAAAAAAACAAATTTAGGCCCTCAGGCATGCGATGGCCCGGACCATTGTGTCGACCGCGGCATTCCGTTTAAGGCCACCGTCGCGCACGAGTGCCCGCCACATGAAGAAGCTGAGCGCGCAGCTGCGTTGCACGCCCTGGCGGACAACTACGACCGCCGCGTTTCCGATTGCTAGCTCGCCGGCAAGGGCAAGGCTGCGTAAGTGCTGAAACGGGGTTGTTAGGACCCTGGCACCTCGTTAGGTCCTCTTGCTTCAGACATCGGCAAGATGGCTGTGGGTGTGCTTCTCGATGACTCTGGTCGGCCTTGTTCCGCGATAGTTCATCTCGGTTGGAATCCACGTGCACATCTTCGAAGGGTCGGCCCACACTGTGGCAACCGCGCTCGGTACAAAAAACTCCGAGAAAATCAGGTCGCCATCGGTGCCACCCTTCACGTAGTGCGGTTCAAGGTCATTGTAAAAGATGACGTCGCCGGACTGCACGGACATAACCTGGTCAGCGCCCGCGTAGCAGGTGCCCCGCCCGCTGAGGAAGAACATGAAATGGGCGCCGCCTTTGTGGTGGTGCACGGGGCATTCAGTACCGGGCGGATAGATGATCATTTCGCCGCGGATGGCCCGTGTCCCGAACATCTTTGGCGTCACGATATAGATGCGCTTGCGAGCATCGTGCTCGGATTGCAGCAATGGTTCTTCCTGCCAATCCATGACACGAAAAGGTGGAGGATGGGCAAGAATGGCGGGTTCGAGTCTTTCGACGTTGGGCACCGAAGCGAGCAACAGGGTCGCCCCCGCATCGCTTGCGAGCGAGCCCTCGAAACCCGGAGGCAGTAACCCGATATGGTCGGATGTCACCGACAACCTGCGCCCCGCGGTGTCAATGGTTGCAGTGCCGGCGATCATCTGAAACCAGCCGAGTTCACGCGGCGCTATCGCCAGCGTCATGCGGCTACCCGGTTGAACTGTCAGCCGATCGAGCTCGAACAGAATGCCGGGGATGCGTTGTTTGTTCAGCAATGGTTGGCGCGCAACGCCATCTGCCAAAACAACCGGCGCGACCGTATGCTCGTTGAAATGGATCGCCATCAACCGCATCGTACCGGCTCCACTGGTTCGCTTAAAGTGCTGCCGATAAATGTCTGCAAAGGCCAGAAGTGGACATCAAGTCGCAATCGATCGAACGTTGACGGCGATGAATTGGTGGGTGCAAGTTATCTATGTAATTGGTGAGGTGTTCCGATGCGGCTGGTTCTGAGCTTTTTTGCCATCATCATGATGCTCGCGGTCGCTGGTTGCGGGCAGCCCACACCAGGTCCCGCAGGCGCACAGGGGCCGGCTGGCCCAACCGGTGCACCAGGCCCACAAGGGCCTGCCGGAGGACAAGGCCCACCAGGACCTGCTGGAACTGCCGGAGCACCAGGCCCACAAGGGCCGGCAGGTCCCGCCGGACCTCCTGGCCCGAAGGGAGATCCGGCCCCGGCTTTGCGGGTCGTGACCGGTACAGGCACCGTTAAATGCGGAGACGACGAAGCGTTGGTTTCACTGGTGTGTTCAAGCGGCGCGCCCGATGGTGCCAAATGTGCCACCCCGGAGGCGGCAGCCACTGGCCTATGCATGCGCCGGTGATTGCCGGACCGGCTGCTGAAGGCGAGAACGACAATCGTTCACGGATGATTCAACAGTGCAGCAGAAGCCAGTGCTCTCACACCAATTAACGAAATGAACGCTGCTCGATGTTTGGAAAAATCAAAAGCGCATTGCGTGAAAGTTCACCATAGGTAGGACCCGCCTAGGATTGCGGCCATCGCTACGATGATAATAATCAAAGTTACTCGTACGCCACGCTCATGTGCGTCATCCATGTAGTCATAACGACGCTCGCCGGCTAATCCTGCGCTCGTTCTCGATAAACCGCGCGGCGTGCCAGCGGTAATTTCCAGCGCTGAAAGTTCCGACGGTTGCAGCGAGTGAAGTCAAAAAAATGCTCGCGGATATCCGCAACGCGCCCGCAACAAATCCCGAAAACTTCAGAAGAAGTGGTTTTGAGACGGACTTGCTCAAGAGAGCAACAATGTTGCCTAAACGCGGCTTTCGTCTATTCGTCTTTGTTCAATTAAAAGGCTGGCGAGCCGTTCAACCTCAGGGGCGTTACTTTTTACAATTTCAATGGCGCGCCGATAGCCGGCGTTTCTGATTTCAAGGCGGTGGTCTTCGGTCAGCCCTTCGAGAAGCTCGTGGAGCTCTACGGGTTCACCGGAAGCAAGAATCTGACTGCGGCACTTGAAAACAGTTCTGGAAGCCTGACCCGCGCAGTGAACCGCGATCCGGTCGATGAGCGACAGGTCGTCGATAGAGCCGACCGTGTGCGTCTTGCCACTGGCATCGTCACGAATTTCGATTTCTACAACCGTGAGGCCAAAGTACCGCGCCACGACAGCACGCCCGGCCTCGTGAAAGGCACTCCCGCAAAGCGCGTTACTCGCGTAACTCATGGGACGCTCGAAGGTCGTCCCCCGCCAATTTCGTTTGGATAAAAAAACTGCGTCGAAAATACGACCGCGCAAGCAGAATACCTTCGTCGCCAGCGATTGTTCGATCGCCGCGCATGATCTATGACCGCTTTGGGCAATGAAAGCGACGCAGCGTCGCCGTTGACGTAGCGTAATTTCGGGCAGGAACTTTTACCGTAGTGTTGCACTTGAGCATTCACGCATGCGGGTCAGGAGTCGATTCTCGCGTTGGCTCAAGGCGGCGGCCGTTCTGGCGGTAGCCGAATGTGCAGGCGTGTCTGTCGTTCAGGCACAAACCTCTGGCGATTTTTTCCGGTTCGACCGGTCGCATGTCCGATATGACAAATATCGCAAAAACGTGTTCGACCCGCTGGGCTGGGACCGCCAGCGTCGGAAGGTGCATCGGCGCAGCGACAGCTCGCGAGCATCGCCGCGGGTCAAGGCAAAATCGAAGCCTGGGCCGAGCGAGCCGGCGCCTTCGAAAACGGCTGCCGGGACTGCGCCCGCGACCGTCGAAAACGTGCCGCTGCCGCGACCGCGGCCGCCAGTCTGGCCGGAACCTCACACCTTTGCCGAAGCGGCAGGCCCCGGGTTCGATAGCGCGAGCGTCACCGGCGCATTGAGCGACTGCGATCAGCGGCTGGCGGCAATCGCCGCTATCGAGTTGCTGCCGAGGCTCATCGGCCCCGGCGAGTGCGGCGGCCGCGACATGATCAGGCTGAATGCCGTGCTGCTTCCCGACCACAAGCGTGTCGAGATCAGGCCTACAGCGGTCTTGCGTTGCGCGATGGCGGAATCCTTTGTTGCCTGGGTCCGGGACGAGGCTTCCGATCACATCGCCGCGCTTGGAGAAGCGCTGCGCAGCGTTGATACCTTGGGTTCGTACGATTGCCGCGGCCGTAACAGCGTTGCCGACGCCAAACTCAGCGAGCATGGCAAAGGCAACGCTATCGATGTCCGTGCCCTGGTCACGGCGGGCGGGCGCCACATAGACCTTACCGATGAGACCGTTGCAAAATCGGTTCGCGACAATTTGCGTGTTTCCGCCTGTCATCGCTTCACGACGGTGCTCGGACCCGGCGCTGACGCCTCTCATAGTAACCATATCCATCTCGATATTCTCGAGCGACATAGAGGCGCCCGTATTTGCCAATGGGATGTGCGCGAGCCGCCTCCCCCGCCTGCTAAAGTCGCGCGCGGGCGTGTTCGCTTGGCCGCCAGGTCGGGGCTCGTTCAGCCCGGGCGGCCAGAGAACCAGACGGTCACCGCAGGTCCTTGGGCCATCGCACCAACCTATAAGGCAAGCAAGTTGCAAAGCTGCACCATGAGCCGGTCCGACGCGGATCTTGGCGCAACGTTCGTGCGCGCGCAGGACGGGCTGTCGGTTGTCCTCGAGTCGCAGAAGTGGAAGCTGCAGCGGGGCAGGGCATATCCTGTTCGTCTCACGGCCGGCTCGCGATCGATCGATGCCACGGCGCGTGCGGAAGCGAAGAGCGTAACTATTCCGCTCGCGGACAGCAGGCTCAATTCGAGGCTTCGATCGGCAAATAACCTTCAGGTGCGCGCCGAGGGCGCCACACTGCGGGTGCCGCTTGACAGCAGCTCGACCGCGTTTGAGCGTCTTGAGGAATGCTTCAATAGCGGCGAAGCGCCTGAGAAAAACCCGTTCGTGAAACGCAACGCATCGGAGAGGAATCCATTCGTCGCGCCGCGCAGGAAGCGCTAGGATTCCGACAATCTCAAACGATGCCTGCTTTCACGCTTCAATCGAAAAATCAAACTCTCTTTGCCTGAGCGCCGCTTCGAAGCTCTTGCGCTCAAGACTGTTTCGACGACCGGCACTGATGTCATCGAGCCACTAAGCCACGGCCCTCGGAGCGCGTGAAATCGCGATCACGTAGCTTTGTTTGAACATATCTTTGAACTCGCAGTAACGTCCTTGGATCAAGAACCGCCTAGCTCGCGTATCGACAACCTGGTTGTGTTGATGAGCAAACTTTTGGGCCCCAGCCGTCGCCGATTTCTGCTCAACACCGGCATCCTTGCCGCGGGGTGGGAACTTTCTCGTTCCGACGCAGTGCTCTCGCAGCAGCTTCCGGTTACGCCGTCCTGTCGCGATGGCGATGAACCGACCGTACGCCAGACCGAGGGACCGTTTTTCAAGCCAAAGTCGCCGGAGCGCAGTGATCTGCGCGAGGCTGGCGCCGGAGGCCGTTCGTTCGAACTTTCCGGCTTCGTGCTGACCAGAAGCTGCCGCCCGCTTCAAGGGGCAGTGGTCGATCTCTGGCATGCAAATGAGAAGGGCGAATACGACAACGCCGGCTTCCGATACCGGGGCCATGTCATCACCGGATCCGACGGCTCGTTCCGCTTTCGCACCATCGTGCCGGCGGTCTACTCCGGCCGCACGAGGCATTATCACGTCAAGGTTCAAGCGCCGGGCAGCCGTCTCCTGACCACACAACTTTACTTTCCCGAGGAGCCCGCGAACCTCCGGGACGGGTTATTCCAGCGCGAATTGATGATGCGGGTTGCGGATGCTGGCGATGGGGTCGCCGGCCGGTTCGATTTCGTTCT
Source organism: Pseudolabrys sp. (assembly GCA_036820945.1). Taxonomy (GTDB): domain Bacteria; phylum Pseudomonadota; class Alphaproteobacteria; order Rhizobiales; family Xanthobacteraceae; genus Pseudolabrys. The sequence goes on along the minus strand of DAISKM010000066.1, from coordinate 2,603 downwards.
CAATGTGCGTTAGCACGCTTTCGCCTGTCTCGGACATGGAGTGGTTCGAATGTCCGCTACGAGCCGGAAGTGCACTTGCAGCCAAAATCCGAATGCCAACACGGCAGAAGCCCCGGCTTTGCAGCCGAGGCCTCTAAGTTGAAATCACCGTGGACCGATTCGAATCAGCCCCTGGTCTGAACAACGGGGGCTTTGCCCTTGCCAACCGGAGCCTTGCCTACGCAACCAGCAAGCCCGAAGGCGAGAATTACAGAACACACTACAACCAGCAATTTTTTCATGGGATACCCCCGTTCCGAAAGTGCGCCGGTCAGTATCGTCACCATTCCTGCGTTTATAACTAGTGCAGAAAGGCCACACTTCCCCAGCAACTTAGCGCTGTTTGACGAGAGGTAATTTGCTACGCATGCTCATGGCTAGCGACAGCTATCGTCTAAATTCTCGTTTGATCTTGGAAGAATTTGGTTGGCTTCGGGGGTGCTAATCGAACCGGTCGGGGGGTATTTCGAGTGCGTCAATTGCTGCTGACCGTGTTGTTTCTCTTTGCCTTGGCTTCAGGTGCATGTGCCGAGGTCACGCTGACGTTCTATTCGCATCATTTTGGCACCTATGGAATGGGCATCACATTTCCTCACGCCTATGTCACGCTGAGTGGAAAGACCGCAGCGGATGCCAAACCCGTCAAGGCCAATTTCGGTTTCACGGCTCAGACAATCTCGCCTTCCATCCTTTGGGAGTCGGTAGAAGGTTATGTCATCTCGATGCCAGACGACTACATCGCGCTGAGCAAGCCGCACCTTTCGCTCCCGATCAGCGACCAGCAATATCGCTCCGTGCTTGCCCTCGCGGAGCGTTGGCGGAAATATCCTCAGCCCTCTTACAGTCTTGATACGCGTAATTGTGTAACGTTCGTAAAGGAAATCGCCATCGCGCTCGGACTTCCTGCCAGCAACGACGTGAAGTTCATCCGCAGTCCGAGGGAATTCCTGGAAGATTTGCAGTTGCGGACTGCCAAGACCAACCGGATCGTCGCGACAGGGAGATCTAAACAGCCAATTGCGCACACGCAACCGAATGCCGATAAAACGACGGCTGTAGAAGCCGAGAATTGATAGGCCGGTTACTTGTCGGCAGTTTGCGAAAATTGTTTTTGGTTGCGCGGACCATGCACGACACGTCGCTCGTCGCGCCGTACGAAATCGCAATAGGCGAAGCTAAATCCCGAGAGCGAACCGCGGAAGCTCTCCGCGCTCGTGCGTTCCAGGTAAAAGCACGGTTGCACGATCGAGTTAGGTAGCGACGCACAGACCCGCTCGCCCTCGACGCGCAAGGTGGCGGCCGGCATCACGCCATAACGCGTCTGCCCTGTACCTTGAGCTTGCATGGAACCATCCACTGAACCGTCGAGATGGACACGGGCTGAACCACGCGTGCCATCGAAGCAGGTGTAGTTGAATAGCTTTCCAATAACAAAATGGCGCGCCTCGCTCGCCGTCATCTCACCCGCCATTGCAGGCAAAGCAGACGCCAGCCCGACCAGAACCGCAATCTCACGAACCATAATCTGCCACCCTGCTGACGCAGGCAGCGAACCCGTAACCTATGGTTAAAACATGGCGCGGGAGCGCATCTGAAAGAGAGCACAAACGAAAAAACGCCGACGGCAGGTGAGTACCGCCCCTTGCGTGCGTGTTTCCAAAGCCAAAAGTCCGCAACCTAGGGCCGCAAGGCCGGGCTGGGTTCGTCCATCAAAACCGATCGGGCCATCCGGATCAGGCGCATGGACGGCGGGCGTCAAAGTCGGCATCATTGCGATTCGATGGCTGCGCTGCCATCGAATGGGCATATTGTGGGGTGATTGCCCAGGGGACATCGGGGGATTCGGGATCATGCTTCGGCTGCTGAGCGTCTTGGGGCTGCCCATTGCGGCAACGCTCGCCTGTGCCGCTCCGCCTACGGCGCGTGCCGAAACCGGGCCCGCGCATGCCTGCACGCGCGAGGCATTCCGCGTAGTCGTCGATGTCGGGCACACGGCACAGTCGCCGGGCGCGACAAGCGCGCGCGGTGCCCCGGAGTTTGTGTTCAATTTGAAACTTGCCGAACGCATCGAGCAGCTGCTGCTTGACGCCGGATTCCGGCGCAGCGTGCTTCTGATCACGGAAGGTCGATCGCGGAAGGGATTGGCGGCGCGCATCAAGCGCGCCAATGCTCTCGGAGCTGATCTCTTCCTGTCCATTCATCACGATTCCGTGCCCAACAAGTTCCTGGAAAAATGGAAGTTCGAAGGCAGGGAGCGCGGTTTCAGCGACCGCTTCAGTGGTCATTCCATTTTCATCTCTTATGACAACAGCGACCGTGCCGGCAGTCTGCAGTTTGCCAGGTTGCTGGGCACTCAGTTGCGAGAGCGCGGATTGCAGTACACGCCCCACTACACGGATCGGATCATGGGCCATCGCCAACGGCTGCTGGTCGATGCGCAAGCGGGAGTCTATCGCTACGACCAGCTGCTCGTGCTCCGCGACACCGACATGCCGGCAGTCTTGCTTGAAGCGGGCTCGATCATCAACCGCGATGAGGAGCTGCGGATGGGCTCGGATGAGCAT